>CAVACS010000009.1:0-27985 GCA_963587105.1 Anaerovoracaceae bacterium
AGAGATTCTCAAATTCTTGTTTGAGGTCCTGCAGGCTGTCGATACAGTTCTGTCCTTGAGGGATAAAATAAAAAAGTCTCGCCTTGAGTCCAAACAGAGCGAGACTAAAACAATGCTCTGAAGTAGGCTGACCGCTTTCGCAGTGCCTTCTTTCTATGTTTATGATAATGTCGCAAAAGACAAGTGTCAATCTTGTGGCACATCCCGATTCCTTCCTCGTGGCAGCCTATCTTCATTCCATGTTCTGTTTCTAATCTTGTCCCCTTTTTGTGGGGGTTTTACTTATAAAACAAGGATTTGACATATAGGAAAGTCTTATCTTCCATGTTATTCTGTACCTGCCCTTTAATGGGGTAGGCGCTGCGAGCGTTACGGCGGTCAGCCTCTTGCGAGATCATCAGCATCCGTGGAGGGGTTGAGTCTCCTCAAATCCGACGGATGGGAGGAGGTGACTGAAATGAAAATAATAGAGATTCTCAAATTCTTGTTTGAGGTCCTGCAGGCTGTCGATACAGTTCTGTCCCTGAGGGATAAAATAAAAAAGTCTCGCCAACAGTCAAAAAAGAGCGAGACTAACAATCTTGCGAATTGAGGCTGACCGCTTTCGCAGTGCCTTTTTCTATGTTTATGATAATATCGTGAAAGGGGAGTGTCAATCTTCTGCTTCCAGCTTTGACGTACCTCCGGTCAAAGAGAAGCGGTTCTGATAAGGCTGCCTCTGTCTCCTTTTTCACTGTATGCTTTGATACATTCAACAAAGCAGCCCCGGAGATTCCGGGGACTGCAGCTTAAATAAATACACTATAAAGTTGCGGCCATCACCGCTTTTATTGTGTGCATTCTGTTTTCAGCTTCATCAAAGACAATGGAGCTGTCACTTTCGAAAACCTCATCCGTGACCTCCATGGCTTTTAGTCCGTACTTCCTGTTGATCTCCTTTCCCGTTTCGGTTTCGAGGTCGTGGAAAGCCGGCAGACAGTGCATGAAGCGGCACTGTTCTCCTGCATTCTTCATGAGTGCTCCGTTCACCTGATATGGCATAAGAGTCTTTATTCTCTCCTCCCATACCTCTTCGCTTTCTCCCATGCTCACCCACACATCCGTGTAGATGACATCGGCTCCCTTCGTAGCTTTGAGAGGATCAGTTTCGAATGTAAGAGCTGCTCCTGTTTTCTGAGCAATTGTCATGCATTCGTCGATGAGGCTCTTATCGGGGAAGTAGCCGGCGGGTGCACATGCTGTAAAGTTCATGCCCATCTTCGCCGCTCCGACCATAAGGGAGTTTCCCATATTGAACCTTGCATCCCCCATGTAGACGAGCTTTATTCCCCCGAGGTGTCCGAAATGCTCCTGTATCGTCATGAAATCGGCAAGAATCTGGGTGGGATGGAATTCGTTTGTAAGTCCGTTCCATACAGGAATGCCGGCATAACGGGCAAGAGTCTCGACCCTCTCCTGGCCGAAGCCTCTGTATTCGATGCCGTCGAACATGCGTCCCAGGACCCGTGCCGTGTCGGCAATCGACTCCTTCTTTCCCAGCTGTGATGATTTGCTGTCAAGATATACCGAATGCATTCCGAGGTCAGATGCCGCGACTTCGAATGCGCAGCGTGTGCGTGTCGATGTTTTCTCGAAGATGAGTGCGATGTTCTTTCCTTCGCAGAGTCTGTGCATCATACCCTTCTTCTTTTCGTCCTTGAGCTTTATTGCAATGTCTATCAGGCCCTGGATCTCGTCGGGTGTGAAATCGAGCAGTTTAAGAAAGTTTCTGTTCTTCAGGTTCATATTTTTTTCCTCATAATACTTTTGATAAGAATGTTCTGAGCCTCACGCTCTCCGGTTTCTGGAAGATTTTCTCGGGGCTTCCTTCCTCGGCGATGACTCCCTCGTCAAGGAAGAGCACTCGCGAGGATACCTCCCTTGCGAAGCCCATCTCATGGGTGACGACAACCATTGTCATACCACTCCGGGCAAGCTCCTTCATTACATCGAGCACCTCTCCGACCATCTCCGGATCGAGTGCCGATGTCGGCTCGTCGAAGAGCATGACGTCGGGCTCCATGGCAAGCGCTCTGACTATCGCGACACGCTGCTTCTGACCGCCGGAGAGCTCGTCAGGCCACGAGGAGGCCTTGTCGAAGAGGCCTACGCGCCTCAGGAGCCTCCGGCCGTTTTCCTCGGCCTTCTCCTTCGGAATCTTCTTGAGCATGACGGGAGCGACCGTGAGGTTGTCCAGAACCGTCATGTGGGGAAAAAGATTGAAGGACTGGAATACCATGCCCATCTTCTGACGGTGTCTGTTGAGATCGACCTTTTTGTCTGTAAGGTCGTCACCTTCGAATATGATAGAGCCCGAAGTAGGCTTCTCAAGAAGGTTGAGACATCTCAGGAATGTGGACTTGCCGCCGCCCGAGGGACCGATGACGGAGATGACGTCACCTTTCTCGATAGTGCAGTTGATCCCCTTGAGAACCTCCAGTCCGTCAAAGGATTTTCTGAGATCATTTACTTCGAGCAGCATGGCTGAGCCTCCTTTCGAATTTCTTCAGAAAATATGAGAGCGCGACGACCATCACAAGGTATGTCAGGGCTACGATGACGAGAGGATTCACGGCATCGTATGTGTTGTTCCTTACGAGGTTGCCTGCTCTTGTGAGATCGACGACTGCGACATATCCGGCGACGGCTGTTTCCTTGAGAAGGGCGATGAGCTCGTTACCGATGGCGGGGAGGATATATCTCAGGGCCTGTGGAAGGACGATTCTCTTCATCGCCTGCATCCTCGACATTCCGAGACTGCGTCCGGCCTCCATCTGTCCGGGGCTTACCGCGTTTATTCCGCTTCTGATGAGCTCCGCCATGTAGGCTCCGGAGTTGATTCCGAATGTCAGAATTCCGACAGCTATGCCGTCGGCACGGCTGAGGATGATGAAGTAGAAGATAAGAAGCAGTACGACGACGGGAACGCCTCTGATCACAGTCACGTAGATGTCCGCGATCTTCGAGAGCACCTTCATTACGGCATTGTCATCTGCCGTGTATTTGATCACGGCGATGACAGTCCCGATGATGACTCCGATGAGAAGTGCCCCGAGGGTGATTATGATGGTGTTTCTCAGCCCTTCGAGCATCAGAGAGTAGTAGCCTGTCTCTATGAATGTCTCGTTGAGCTTGTCAATCCAGTTCGAGAGAAACATCTTTGACTCAGTTTGACACCGGACTTGTATACGGAGCGTCGTATTTTGCGAAGATGGATGCTATCGTGCCGTCTGCAAGAAGAGTCTTGAGAATGGAGTTCACCTCATTCACAAGGTCATCGCTTCCGAGTGCGAATGCAAATGCATACGGTTCTGTTGTCATTGCGTCGTCAAGTATGACAAGCTTCTCGGACGCGTTCTCGTTATATGCCTTGACCATCTCTGCGGCTGTGAGGTCGTCAATGACCCATGCGTCGACCTTTCCCGATGTCAGTGCAGCTTCGGCGTCACTGTTGGCTGCAAATGATGATACCGAGTAACCGTTCTCCATCGTATATGTCTCGGCAGTTGTTCCAGTCTGTACTGAGACCTTCTTTCCTTCAAGGTCAGCCTTGCTCTTTATAGAGCTCGATTCGGTGACGACGATTGCCTGGGCGGCAAGACAGTAGGGATCTGTGAAGAGTACGTTCTTCTTCCTCTTCTCCGTTATCGATATTCCCGATACCCCTGCGTCGAACTTGCCGGCCTGTACTCCCGGCAGTACGGAGTCGAAGTCCATCTGGTTGATCTCAAGCTCCACAGAGAGCTTGTCTGCGATGATAGTGAGAATATCTATCTCGATACCTTCGACAGTCGAGCTGTCAGAAAGAGATTCAAAGGGCGGGAAATCCGGGCTTGTCGCTATCGAGAGCTTTCCCTTCTTCTGCACAGAGGCGAGCGTTGTTCCGCTCTTCGAGCAGGAGATGAATGCTGCGGCAGTCAGAACGAGTACGAGTAAAATGATGATTGTCTTCTTAGTTTTCATAAATCCTTGATCCTTTCCTTTATATAATCGAACTGCTCCTGTATTCTCCCCGGAGCACCGGTGCTTATTCTCTTCTTCACACATTCTCCGAGGTCGACTGCTTTGTATATGTCGCTCTCGAAGAGAGGTGAGTGTTTCTTATACTCTTCAAGGGGGAAGGTCTCGAGAGTGAGGTGCTTTTCAATGCACTCTCTCACGATCTCTCCTGCAATCTTGTAGGCACTTCGGAAGGGCAGTCCCTTCTTTGTAAGGTAGTCTGCCGCGTCAGTGGCGTTCAGAAAGCCTTCTCCGGCAGCCTCTCTCATTCTCTTTGTCTCTGCTTTGAGTGTGGCGATCATTGCCATCATCACATCAAGGCACATCTTTGTCGTGTCGAGAGCGTCGAAGAGCCCCTCCTTGTCCTCCTGCATATCCTTGTTGTAGGCGAGGGGAAGGCCCTTGAGAACTGTCAGAGCACCCATCAGCGAGCCGTAGACGCGTCCCGTTTTTCCTCTGATGAGCTCCGCCATGTCGCTGTTCTTCTTCTGCGGCATGATGGAAGAACCTGTAGTGTATGCATCGTCAAGGGAGACGAAGCCGAACTCCCAGCTTGTCCAGAGTATGAGCTCCTCGCTGAGGCGCGAAAGGTGCATCATGATGATGGAGAGATCGGAGAGCGCTTCAACTACATGGTCTCTGTCGCTCACGCCGTCGAGGGAGTTGAGAGTAACAGAGTCGAATCCCAGCTTCTCTGCCTCCGCCTCTCTGTCGGTGTCGTATGTCGTTCCTGCAAGAGCACAGCAGCCGATGGGAGAGACGTTCATTCTCTTCTGTGTATCCTTTATACGGTCCATGTCTCTGAGAAACATCATCGAGTAGGCGAGAAGATGGTGACCGAATGTGACAGGCTGGGCATGCTGGAGATGTGTGTAGCCCGGCATGATGGCATCTCTGTATTCATCGGCCCTCTCTGTAAGTACCTTTATGAGACTTTTAAGGGACGAGGAGATCTCTGCAAGACAGGCTCGCATGTACATCTTTATGTCGAGGGCTACCTGGTCGTTGCGGGAGCGTGCTGTATGAAGCTTCTTTCCCTCCTCTCCTATACGCTTTGTAAGCTCCTCCTCGATGAACATGTGTATGTCCTCGGCTGAGGGGTTTATCACAAGCTTTCCGCTCTCGATGTCACAGAGTATGGAGGAGAGTCCGTCGATGATCTTCTCCGAGTCGGAAGCGCTTATTATACCCTTTGCCTGAAGCATCATGGCGTGGGCCATGCTTCCCTCTGCGTCCTCTCTGTACATTCTTTTATCGAACGCGATGGATGAATTGAAGGCATCTGCAAGCTTATCTGTATTGCCGTCGGTTCTGCCGACCCACATCTTCGCCATAATCCTGACCCCCGATCAGAGTTTTCCCTGTTCCCTGAGAGCCTCGACCTTTGTCGGAAGGCCCCATGCATTGATGAAACCTGCAGCTCCCGCCTGGTCGTAGTCGCTCTCTCCGAATGTCACGAGGTTCTCCGAGTAGAGGGAGTACGGGCTCTCCGTTCCTGCCGGGATGATGTTGCCCTTGTAGAGCTTGAGCTTGACCTTTCCAGTGACGAACTTATTCGCTTCGTCAGCAAACGCGATGAGAGCGTTTGTAAGACTCGAGTACCACTTTCCGTTGTAGATCTGATCTGCCATCACGATTGCGAGCTTCTCCTTCTCATGGAGGGTATCCTTATCGAGAGTGAGCATCTCAAGCTGTTCGTGTGCAAAATAGAGGATTGTGCCGCCGGGTGTTTCGTAGACGCCCCTGTCCTTCATCCCGACAAGGCGGTTCTCGACAATGTCGATGATGCCGATGCCGTTCTCGCCTCCGAGCTTGTTGAGCTTCTCGATGATTTTGGACGGCTTCATCTTCTCCCCGTCGATGGCGGTCGGAACGCCCTTTTCGAATTCGAGTGTTACGTACACGGGTTTATCGGGAGCAAGGAAGGGTGATACGCCCATCTCGAGGAAGCCGGGCTTGTCGTAGTCGGGCTCCGATGCGGGGTTCTCGAGATCGAGACCTTCGTGACTGAGGTGCCAGAGGTTCTTGTCCTTTGAATAGTTCGTCTCCCTCGATATCTTGAGAGGCACCGAATGTGCTTCGGCGTAGTCTATCTCCTCGTCACGCGACTTTATATTCCATTCCCTCCAGGGTGCGATGATCTTCATATCGGGAGCGAAGCGCTTTATCGCAAGCTCGAACCTCACCTGGTCGTTTCCCTTTCCGGTTGCACCGTGACAGATGGCATCCGCACCTTCCTTGAGTGCGATCTCGGCAAGCTTCTTGCCGATTACAGGGCGTGCGAATGCAGTACCGAGAAGATATGTCTCGTATTTAGCGTCCATCTTGAGGGCGGGGATGATGACGTCATCGACCATCTCGTCGACGAGGTCTGCGACGATGAGCTTGCTCGCTCCGGTCTTCAATGCCTTCTCCTCAAGGCCCTCGAGCTCGTCACTCTGCCCGACATTGCCGGCCACTGCGATGATTTCGGGGTTGTTGTAGTTTTCCTTGAGCCAGGGAATGATTATCGATGTGTCGAGTCCGCCCGAGTATGCGAGAACAATTTTCTTGATATCTTTTTTATCCATATTATGAATACCTCACTAAATAAATTTGCAACAATTATTGATAATTATGCAGAACTGTCAAGTATTCTTCGAAAAATATGTATAAAAATTTAATATCTATGAATAATTATTCTCTCAAACCGGAATAAAAATGCCCCCGTTATTTTCCGAGGGCCTGATCGATGAGGCTGTTCAGCTTCGCTTTCATCTTGTCGGAAGTAATCGATCCGAGTATCGGGGAGCCGACGATGTTGCCGCTGCTGTCGACGACATATGTCGTAGGAAAGGCCGTAAGAGAGGAAACGAGTTTTCCCAGCTGGCTTTTACTCGAGAATGTGATATTGGTGTATGATGCACCTTTCTTCTTAAGTATCTCCTGTGCCTTCTTTATCATCTTTGTATTGTTGTCGAGTGTGTCGGCGTTTATACCGATGACAGATCCTCCCTTCTCTCTCAGCTCCTTGTCGAGTGCATTGAGGTCGGGTATTTCACTCAGACAGGGCTGACATGTAGAGAACCAGAAGTTGACTACGGTCACCGTATTCTTTCTGAAGATGCCGTCGTTGACGCTCTTTCCTTCAAGGTCGGTTGCCGTGAAACGGGGGAAGGCTTCAGCGCTGAGTGCGCTCACTGCCAGAAGGACGATCAGGACTGTCAGTGTCAGTCTTTTTGCTTTCATTTTTTTTATCTCCTTGTTTATTGAATCTGAGTACAGTTTCTATTGCCCCTGTCGGGCATGCCGAACTGCATTCACCGCATCTGATGCATTCGCGGTGATCGCTGTTCTTTGTTATATCGACATCCATTCTGCAGACTCTTATGCACTTTGTGCAGCCTGTGCATTTATCACTGTCGACTCTCATCGTTACAAACGAGATCGAGTTGAAAAGGGAGTAGAGTGCACCCAGCGGACAGATGTATTTGCAGAAGGGTCTGTATGCCAGGACGGAAAATACCACTACTGTGATAAGAATCAAGAGCTTCCAGGAAAAGAGGATGCCGAAGGCCTCTCTGAGGGCCTCGTTTGCAATGCCGAGTGGGATTGCGCCCTCCAGTATTCCCGCCGGGCATATGTACTTGCAGAAATACGGCGTGGAGAGCCCGTCGCTGTCTACGAGAAAAGTCGGCAGAACTATGACGAAAAGAACCAGGATGAAATACTTGAGATATGTCAGACGGGTTATCCTCTTTGTGGAGAGCTTTCTTGACGGAATCTTGTAGAGTAGATCCTGTATCCAGCCGAAGGGGCAGAGAAAACCGCACACAAGGCGTCCGAAGAGGGTGCCGAAGAGTATGATGAGGCCGCTGACATAGTATGAGATACGGCCATCCGTTGATCCCACTACTGCCTGGAAGGAGCCGATGGGGCAGGCCCCGGTCGCAGCGGGACAGGAGTAGCAGTTGAGTCCGGGAACGCATATTCTCTTCGTACTGCCCTGGTGGATCGTGCCTCTGAAGAAGTTTGTAAGGTGTATGTTGGAGAGGAGCGTGGCGAGAGCCTGAACAAGGCCTCTCCTTATATGTTTTCTTTTCTCAGCCAATTCCGATACACTCCATGCATATTCTCGCGGCTTTGCCGAGGACTGTATCCATCTCCCCTGTCACGATTCCCGTGATTATGAGAGCGGCGGCTAAAAGAATCAGAGAGATGCCTATTACAGTTTTCTTCATCCTTTCCTCCACAAGTTCAGATCATATCCCTGATGCGGGATCCTTTTTTATCAGTATAAGTTACTGTTAGAAGGATATCTGCATTTATCATTATATTCCATATACTCCGGTGTGGCATATATGGAGTTTCTCTTGAGAGGAGATGTGGTCAGAGAGCGAGCGTGAAAGAAAAGGGTTGCCGCAGCACCCCGTCCCCTCGTCCCTCTCAGAGGTAATACTCCATAGGATAAGGCAAATAGCGGTTGCTCTCGAGCTCGTCTGCAGTGACGTAGCCTGCTCTGGCTCGAAGGAGGCTCGGAAGCCTGTTGACGATTGTCGCGCATGTGTGTTCGACTGTGCGGGGCTTCACGACGTGGAACTCTGTGTCGGGCTCACCGGTGAGATACCAGTCGCACATATCGCCGTCGCCGGGGCCGTAGACCTTGCCGATCATTTCCTCCTCGACTGTTATTCCCTGCATTGTCTCGATTGTGACAACACACGACATTCCGATGCACCTTCCTGCCTTGATTGTTCTTCCGAGTGTCTCGGAGTAGATGTCCTTATCTATTATATAAGGAACATGCTTCTGGTCGATCGATTTGATGGTGAGGCCGCTTCCTTCTTCCGTCAAGCCTCTGAGGTAAATGCAAGGCAGAGTCTTTCGACGATCAGATGAGTCTTATCGGAATCGAGAGCGCCGTAGTTCATGACGAAGGTGTTCCTCTCACCGCCGGAGAAGCGGCAGAAGGAGGAGAGGGGGAGAAGGGAGAGGGAGAGAGCACGGGCGTCCCTTACGATATCATCCTCACTCTTATCGGAGTTGACGTGGAGAAGGAAATGGAGTCCCGCCTTCTCGTTTCTTATCTCGACGATTGATGCAATCCTGCTTTTCCTTATTTCAGATATCAGCTCGTCGCGCTTACGCCTGTAATATGTTCTGAGCCTGTTTATGTGTCTTTCCATAGAGCCTTCCGACATGAAAAGGTGAAGGGTGTACTGCTCGAAGGAAGAGACAGTGGAGGAGTAGAACGAAAGCTCTCTCCGGTATTTCTCAATCAGGGACGGCGGAAGGACCATATAGCTTATTCTGACAGTCGGAGAGAGTGTCTTCGAGAATGTGTTGAGATAGATCACCCTTCCTTCTGTATCTATTGACTTGAAGGATGGAATCGGCCTCGAGTCGAGTCTGAGCTCGCTGTCGTAGTCGTCTTCGATTATGTATCTGCCCTCTGCCTCTGAAGCCCAGGAGAGAATCTCGTAGCGTCTGGAGACGGGCATGACGATTCCTGTCGGGTACTGATGGGAGGGCGTTATGTGTACTATGTCGATTTTTCTCTTCTCCATCTCGTCCCTTCTTATTCCGCTCTTGTCGAGCGGAATATACTCGACCCTCACACCCTCCGAGAGGTATATCTGCCCCGTCTTTCTGTAGCCCGGGTCCTCGACGCCGTAAACCCTGTCCCTTCCGAGAAGGTTTATCAGGAGGCCGTAAAGGTATTCGCTTCCGGCACCGATTACTATGCAATCCTCATCTACATCGAGCCCTCTGTACTCTCTGAGGTGGAGGGCGATGCTTCTTCTGAGCTCCGCTATGCCCTCGGACGGGCTGGAGAGAAGAAGTCTCTCCCTCTCTGAAGCAAAGACCTTCTTCACAGCCTTCAGCCAGCTTTCGAAGGGAAAGAGCTCTGCGGGAGTCTGGCTGACGGAGAAGTCGGCAAGGAGGGCGTCTTCTTTTTCTATGACGCCGGTGTTTTCACTAGCGGGGGGATCATCATTCCGGCTCAGGCCCCGGGGATTGAATATGTCACAAACGAAGTAGCCGCTCTTTTCACGGGAGAATATATAGCCTTCCGAAAGAAGAAGGGCGTAGGCATTCTCGACGGTGATGACGCTGACGGCGTTGTTTCTCGCCATCTCCCTCTTTGACGGAAGCTTCCTTCCGCCCTTCAATGTGCCCTCTGTTATGTCATTCCTGACGGCGTTGTAGAGAGCAAGGTAAAGGGGACCTTCCTTTTCTCTGAGATTGTATGTGAGCATATCCGGCCTCTGTCTGGTATTCAATCTGACCTTATAATAAATATCTTTTTTGGATATTTCAATAAGACCAGCCGGGAAGTATCGTATCTTCGGAGGTCGTAAGATGACAGAAGACAGAAATGAAAGGTATGAACTGAACAAGAGCCTTGCGAGAATGCTCAAGGGCGGCGTCATAATGGACGTCACCACGCCCCAGCAGGCCGTTATTGCCGAAAAGGCGGGAGCATGTGCCGTAATGGCGCTCGAGAGGATTCCCGCCGACATAAGAGCGGCCGGCGGCGTTGCCAGAATGAGTGATCCGAAGATGATAAAGTCCATCCAGAATGCCGTATCGATTCCGGTGATGGCAAAGTGCAGGATCGGACACTTTGTGGAGGCCCAGGTGCTCGAGGCAATTGAGATTGACTACATAGACGAGAGCGAGGTGCTCTCTCCTGCTGATGATGTCTATCACATCAACAAACGCGATTTCAAAGTTCCCTTCGTCTGCGGGGCGAGAGACCTCGGGGAGGCACTTCGCCGGATAAACGAAGGCGCCAGCATGATAAGAACCAAAGGGGAGCCGGGAACGGGCGATGTCGTCCAGGCCGTAAGTCACATGAGGGCGATGAATGCCGCGATAAGAAGAATCGTCTCGGCGGGGGATGACGAACTCTATGAGGAGGCTAAGAGACTAGGTGTTCCGTACGAGCTTGTACTCTACGTTCATGCTAACGGATCACTTCCCGTTGTCAACTTCGCCGCCGGCGGCATTGCGACTCCCCAGGACGCCGCACTTATGATGCAGCTTGGTGCGGAGGGTGTCTTCGTCGGCTCTGGAATCTTCAAGTCGGGAAATCCCGAGAAGAGAGCTTCGGCGATCGTGAAGGCTGTTACGAACTACAGGGATGCCTCCCTCATTGCCGAGCTCTCATCCGACCTCGGAGAGGCAATGGTCGGTATAAACGCTGATGAGATAAAGCTTCTCATGGCAGAAAGGGGGAGATGAGGTGAGAATAGGTGTTCTTGCCCTCCAGGGGGCGTTCATCGAGCACGAACGGAAGATAATGGAAATGGGAGGGGAGGCTGTCGAGCTGAGAGCGCAGAGCGACCTCTCCGCTTCCCTTGACGGAATCGTCCTTCCGGGAGGGGAGAGTACTGTGCAGATGAAACTCTTGAAGGAGAGCGGCATGTATGCCCCTCTTAAAGATGCGATAGAGGCCGGTACTCCTGTTCTTGGAACGTGCGCCGGGCTCATCCTTCTTGCTTCCTCGATAGAGGGACAGAAGGAGACGTGCTTTTCGTCTCTCCCCGTCACTGTGAGGCGTAATGCATACGGCCGTCAGCTCGGAAGCTTCCACACCGCGGCCGTAGTCGAGGGGGAGGGGATTGTGAAGATGACATTCATCCGCGCGCCTGTTGTAACAAAAGCGGGGAAGGACGTCGAGATTCTTTCACTTGTCGGGGGCGAGATCGTCGCCGTCAGGTACGAAAGGCGGTATGGACTTGCGTTCCATCCGGAGCTCGAGAGCCTCTCCGATTCAGAGTGGATCTACAGAAGGGTCTTCAATCTGTGACAGAACTGCACCCCCTTTTTCCGGGGGGTGCAGAGTAAGAGCGTCATCTCATAGTTCGTCGAACGGAACTCTTGCCGCGTACGATGTATGCAGGAGCTTATGAGCCAGGCGTGAATTGGGCTTTCCGAGATAGTCCTTGTAGAGGGCCTGGATCTGCGCGTTGTTGTGCGACTGCCGTATCTTCTGGCTGCGGTCGTCCGAGTAGAGAGCCGCGGCTCTCTTTTCCCTGTATGTGTCCACGATGTCGTGGTCTTCCTCCGGAAGGAAGCACTCTCTGACATAGGGCTGTCCGCCGCCGTTGACGCAGCCTCCCGGGCATCCCATTATCTCGATGAAGGCGTATCTGCTTCTGCCTTCGCGAATCTCGTCAAGAAGGATCTTCGCATTTTTCATGCCGGAAGCGACCGCCACGTAGATATCCTCTCCGTTGATTGTGATCTTGGCTTCCTTTATGCCGTCGAATCCTCTGACAGTGCCGAATACGATCTTCTCGTATTCCTTACCCGTAAGGGCGTGGTAGGCCGTTCTGAGGGCAGCCTCCATTACTCCTCCAGTGACTCCGAATATGACACCGGCGCCTGATGAGGTGCTCACGATATCTGTATCGAAGGGCTCGTCGGGGAGACGGTTGAAGAGGATTCCGCTTCGTCTGATGAGGCGCCCGAGCTCACGCGTCGTGAGCACTGCGTCGACATCCCTCAGACCGTCAGTGACAAGCTGCTCTCTCTCCTTCTCGAACTTCTTCGCCGTACAGGGCATTATCGAGACGACGAACATGTCCTCCTTCTTGATTCCCTTCTTCTCTGCATAGTAGTGCTTGAGAATGGCACCGAACATCTCGTGGGGGGACTTGCAGGACGAAACATGGTCCAGAAGATCGGGGTAGTAATACTCGGCATAGTTGATCCACCCCGGCGAGCATGATGTGATAAGTGGAAGCTTTTCCTTGTTCTTTATCCTTCCGAGAAGTTCTGCCGCCTCCTCCATGATCGTAAGGTCCGCCGCATAGTCTGTGTCGAAGACCTTCTTGAAGCCGAGCCTCCTCAATGCCGCCGTCATCTTTCCCGTGACGTTTGTGCCGATTCTGAGGCCGAACTCCTCTCCGAGTGCAACCCTGACAGCGGGAGCCGTCTGGACTACGACGTATTTTCCCTCCCTTATGGCCTCGTCGACTCTCTCGATCTCGCTCTTCTCCATGAGGGCACCCGTCGGACAGACAGATATGCACTGTCCGCACATGATGCATGGCGATGTGTTGAAGCTTCTGTTCTCAGCCGGAGCGACTATTGTCCTGAAGCCTCTGTTCTCGAAGCCGAGGATTCCGTTGCCGTGGCTGTTGCGGCAGCGCTCTATACAGCGTCCGCAGAGAATGCACTTCGATGTATCCCTCACGATTGAGGGGTTGCATCTGTCGAGTGTCGTCTCTGTCTTCTCTCCCTGGAACATTCCCTCTCTTGCACCTGTGATCTGTGCACAGTACAGAAGCTCGCAGTGGCCGTTCTTGTCACACTGCTGGCAGTTGAGCGAGTGGTTCGAGAGAAGAAGCTCTACAGAAGCCCTTCTTGCTGTCGTTGCACGTGGCGAGGAGATGAGTATCTCCATACCCTCGCTTACGGGGAATACGCATGATGCGACAAGACCGCGCTGTCCCACGACCTCGACAAGACATACCCTGCACGAGCCGCGGTTGCATTCCCCGTGGTTATATGTGCAGAGCGTCGGTATTTCGTAGCCGCAGCGACGTGCTGCATCGTGTACCGTCAATCCTTCTTCAACCTGGTAGTTCTGTCCTTCTATCTTTATGTTGACTAATCCCATGCTTTCCTCCTCAGATCTTGTCGATCGCACCGAAGCGGCATGTACTGCGGCAGATACCGCACTTCACGCACTTGTCCTGGTCAATCTCATAGGGAGACTTGATAACACCCTTGATGGCCTCGACGGGGCAGTGGCGTGCACAGGCCGAGCAGCCTCGGCACTTATCCTTGTTGATGACGTACTTGAGAAGATTCTTACATACTCCTGCACGGCACTTCTTGTCCACGACGTGCTCGATGTACTCCTCCCTGAAGCTCCTGAGCGTCGAGAGAACGGGGTTCGCGGCCGTCTGTCCGAGAGCGCAGAGCGAGCCGATCTGGATTGTAGATGCAAGCTCCTCGAGCTCCTTGAGGTCGTTGAGTGTTCCCTTTCCCTCCGTTATGCGTTCGAGGTACTCGAGCATCCTCTTCGTGCCGATTCTGCAGTGCGAGCACTTTCCGCATGATTCGTCGCATATGAACTCCATGTAGAACTTCGCGACGTCGACCATACAGTTGTCCTCGTCCATCACGATTGCGCCGCCCGAGCCCATCATCGAGCCTCTGGCCTTCAGCGTCTCGAAGTCGATCTCAGTGTCGAGGTCCTTTTCAGTAAGACATCCGCCCGAGGGGCCTCCCGTCTGGATGGCCTTGAACTTCTTGCCGTTCGGAATTCCCCCGCCGATGTCGTAGATGAGCTCGCGGAGAGTCGTTCCCATCGGAACCTCCACAAGGCCCACGTTGTTTATCTTTCCTCCGAGAGCGAAGACCTTCGTTCCCTTGCTCGTCTCAGTTCCCAGTGACGAGAAGCTCTTCTCTCCGTTACGGAGAATGTAGGGAACGACCGAGAGCGTCTCGACGTTGTTGACGATCGTCGGACATCCCCAGAGTCCGCTTACCGCCGGATATGGCGGTCTGGGCCTCGGGTTTCCTCTCTTTCCCTCGATGGAGTTGATGAGCGCCGTCTCCTCACCGCAGACGAACGCTCCCGCTCCGAGGCGGATATGTGCGTGGAACGAGAATCCTGTTCCGAGGATGTTGTCTCCCAGTAGTCCCAGCTCCTCCGCCTCTTTTATCCCGACCTGGAGTCTGTGCACCGCGATGGGGTACTCTGCTCTTACGTAGAAGTAGCCTTCACTTGCGCCGATTGCATAGCCTGCGATCATCATGCCCTCTATGACGGCGATGGGGTTGCCCTCGAGTATGGATCTGTCCATGAATGCGCCGGGGTCGCCCTCGTCGCCGTTACAGATGACGTACTTCTGTCCGTCCGGCTGGTCGAATGCGAACTTCCATTTGCGTCCCGTGGGGAATCCTGCGCCTCCGCGGCCCCTGAGACCGGAGGCAAGTATTGTGTTTATGACGTCCTCCCTCTTCATCGAGAGAGCATTTCTCAGACCCTGGAATGCCCCCGAGCCCAGTGCCTCCCCGATGTCCTCGGGATTGATCATTCCGCACTCCTCGAGCGCTATGCGGTGCTGTTTCTTGTAGAATGTGATGTCGTCCTGCTTGGTGACCTTCTCTCCCGTGACTGGGTCTGTGTAGAGAAGGCGCTCCACGACAATGCCCTTCTCGAGGTCCTTCTCTACAATCTCGTCGACATCCTCGACTGTCACTGCATGATAGAGCGTGTCCTCGGGGAAGATCTTCACAAAGGGCCCCTGCGAGCAGAAGCCGAAGCAGCCGACCTGGTTGATGCTTATCCTGTTTTCGAGTCCCTTCTCTCTGACGAGCTCCTCCATCCTCTGGAGAATCTGATGGGAGTTCGATGATATGCATCCCGTGCCGCCGCATATGACGACGCTTCGTCTGTTGTTTTCTCCTGTGAACTTCTCGGCCAGGAGTACAGCCTTGTCATGCTGTATGCGGTTCAATTCGTCAAAAGTCTTAATTTTCTCCATACTTTGTCTCGCTCTCCATCAGCATTAAGTCTTCAATGATCTTATCGACCTGTCCCGCATCGACCTTGGGATAGACCTTTCCGTTGATCGATACCGCCGGTGCGATACCGCATGCCCCGAGACATCTCAGAGCATCGAGTGTGAAGAGACAGTCATCTGTCGTCTCACCCGGCTTTATTCCGAGTCTCTCCGAGAACTTCTCGATCACGAGCTGGGCACCCTTTACATAGCATGCCGTTCCGAGACAGCAGCCGATGACGTACTTTCCCTTTGGCTTGAGCGAGAAGAAGGAGTAGAACGTGACTACGCCGTAGATTTCGGCGACGCTTATCCCCGTCTCCCTGCTTACGATTTCCTGCACTTCGAGCGGAATGTATCCGAATTCCTTCTGGATATCACTCAGAATCATCATCAAAGGCGTCTTTTCGTCTTTGTGCCGACTGCAGATTTCCTCTATGACTGCAACCGCGTTTTCACTTAGTTTCACGCTGTTTTCCTCCAATTAGTCTAGTCCAGATAATTTGTTATCTATAATTATGTAGCGGGTTGCAGGATGAAAGCAAACATTTTTTTCATCCATCTCTTTTTTTCGTCTGCTTTCGTTTTCTTTCTCTTTTCCCGGACGGACAGAACAGCCTGACTGTCAAAAACGACTTCTTTTCTTATTGCGGGGGAAATGTTATCTTTCGGGGTATGAAAAGGCACATTCTTATATTTCTTACAGTGGCTCTTCTTCTTGTCTCGTGTTCGCCCTCACGCACTGCGGGTATGTATCATATGAACAGTGACGGAAGCATCATCCTCCGCACCAGAGGAAGTGCAGAAGGGGACGTCATTGTTCCCTCATCAGTCAGCGGAAAGGCTGTGACAGCGCTCGGAAACGAGGCCTTTGCAGAGTGCGGAAAGCTCAGAACTCTTTCTCTTCCCGATACAGTCACCATTATCGGGGCGAGAGCCTTCGAGGACTGCTCCGCCTTGAGAGAGGTGAATCTTGGAAAGAATGTCACCCGAATCGGAGTCGAGGCTTTCTCCGGATGCACGGCGCTCTCTTCTATCACGATTCCCTCCGGCGTGAAGACGATAGCGTCAAATCTCTTCAAAGGCTGCGAGGCTCTGAGTAAGGTAGTCCTTCCTGAAAACCTCGAGACGATTGAATCGTATGCCTTCTATGGCTGCTCGAAGCTGGCAACTCTCGAGATACCTGGAACTGTCAAGTCTATCGATGATTCTGTTTTCATATACTGCACCTCGCTGGAGACGCTTGTATACAGGTCTACAAAGGAGAACTGGGAAAAAATATCCAAGGAAAACTGGGCGGAGGGCAGTTCAATCAATACTGTCCACTGTACAAACGGCGACATAACAATAAAGGCGGAGAGCTGAAGACGACACGCCCTCCTCAATTATGAGACTCGGGTGTGTTGTTCTTTTCCTTTCAACAGATTAGAATTCCATCAACAACACTTAATCAGGAGAAAACGATGGAAGTTCGTGTCCGCTACGCCCCGTCGCCAACTGGGCTGCAGCATATCGGCGGTATAAGAACCGCATTATTCAACTACTTTTTCGCCAGATCTATGGGGGGTAAGTTCATACTCCGTATAGAAGACACCGACAGGGAGCGTTATACAGAGGAGTCCCTCCAGGACCTTTACGACACTCTCTCGTGGCTTGGAATCGAATGGGATGAAGGTCCTGTTGTGGGAGGTCCGTACGGTCCGTACGTCCAGTCCGAACGATTCGATATCTACAGGGAGTATGCCGAGAAGCTCGTCAGGGACGGTAAGGCCTACTACTGCTACTGCTCTCCCGAGAGACTCGAGAAGGTGAGAGAGGAGCAGGTGAGGACGAAGAGCCAGTACCAGGGCTATGACAGACACTGCGCAAACCTTACTGAAGAAGAGAGAAGGGAAAAAGAGGCCGAGGGGATAAAGCCGGTTATCAGACTGCGTGTTCCGACGGAAGGCAAGACTACGTTCCACGACGTCATCATGGGAGACATCACCAGAAAGAACAGGGACGTATCGCCGGATCCGATTCTCCTCAAGAGCGACGGCTTTCCGACCTACCATCTTGCAAACGTAATCGATGACCACATGATGGGCATCACACATATCATGCGTGCACAGGAGTGGATTCCGTCCGGTCCTCTACACATCCTCCTCTATGAGGCATTCGGCTGGGAGCCTCCGATCTACTGCCATCTGCCGATGGTCATGGGAAAGGACGGCCAGAAGCTGAGTAAGCGTCACGGCTCGACGGCCGTCAGGGATTTCAGGGATAAAGGCTATCTTCCGGAGGCCATCATCAACTACGTCACGCTCGTGGGATGGTCGCTTGACGACAAGACGGAGTTCTTCTCGAAGAGCGAGCTCGAGAAGTGCTTCCGCCTCGAGAACATCCACGCGGCACCTGCGAAGTTCGACTACAACAAGCTCGACTGGTTCAACGGCCAGTACATAAGGAAAAAGAGCAGCGGGGAGCTTTCCGCCCTCTGCATGCCGTATTTCCAGAAGGCCGGGTACATATCACCCGAGCCGACAGAAGACGAGAAGGCATATGTTCTCTCTCTCATGGAACCCCTGAGGGAGAGGATGAAGACGCTTTCGGACTGCGTTCCTCTCACCGAGTTCCTCTTTGTTGACAAGCCTGTTGCAGATACCTCTCTCTACCTGGCTAAGGGAAGTACTTACGAAGAGACTGTAGAGGCGCTGGAGAAGGGGATGAAGATCCTTCTCGACGGCGTTGAGGAAAGAAGAGAAGAGAGTGCCGTCGAAGAGGAGCTTGTTGCACTTTCGAAGGAGATCGGCGTAAAGGTCAACGGCGTATTCCAGCCCATAAGGGTCGCACTCACTGCCTCGACTGTCTCCCTCCCGCTCTTCGATTCGATCAGACTGCTCGGAATCGACGAGTGCAGGAAGAGACTCGAAAGAGCACTTAAATTCTTAAAGGAGAATCAGAAAAATGACTGAAGTTACAATGGATAAGATCATATCGCTCTGCAGGAGAAGGGGATTCATTTTCCAGTCCTCCGAAATATACGGCGGCCTCAACGGTGCATACGACTACGGACCGATGGGCGTCGAACTCAAGAACAACATCCGCGATTTCTGGTGGAAGGAGATGACGAGGATGCACGACAACATCGTCGGTCTCGACGCATCGATTCTCATGCACCCGAGGGTATGGGAGGCAAGCGGCCATGTTTCGAACTTCACCGACCCGATGGTCGACTGCAAGGTCTGTAAGTCGCGTTTCCGCGCCGACCAGATCGATCTCAAGGCACCCTGTCCTGTATGTGGCAACAGGGATTCCTTCACAGAGCCGAGAAACTTCAACCTCATGTTCGAGACCCATATCGGGGCGAACAGGGATTCTTCGTCCGTCGTCTACCTCAGACCCGAGACTGCGCAGGGTATATATGTCGATTACAAGAACGTCCTTCAGTCGAGCAGGGTGAAGGTACCGTTCGGAATTGCACAGGTCGGCAAGTCCTTCAGAAACGAGATAACGACCAAGAACTTCATCTTCCGCTCATGTGAATTCGAGCAGATGGAGATGCAGTTCTTCTGCAAGCCCGGCACCGACGAGGAATGGTTCCCCTACTGGAGAGAGGAGAGAATGAAGTTCTACTCCAGGATGGGTATACACCCCGAGCACCTGAGATGGCACCAGCACGGACCGGACGAGCTCGCATTCTACGCCAAGGATGCATATGACATCCAGTTCCTCTTCCCGATGGGATGGCAGGAGCTCGAAGGAGTTCACTCGAGAACCGACTACGATCTTACACAGCATACGAAATTCTCCGGAAAGGACCTTTCCTACCTCGATCCCGAGACGAACGAAAGATACATTCCCTACGTCGTCGAGACGTCTGCCGGACTTACGAGAAACGTTCTCATGGCACTCAGCGACGCATACGACGAGGAGCCGACTCCGGAAGGCGACACAAGAACAGTGCTGCACTTCCATCCTTATATCGCACCGGTCAAGGTTGCCGTTCTTCCTCTCGTCAAGAAGGACGGGCTCGGGGAGTATGCACAAAAGCTCGAGCACTCCCTCAGAGGCGACTTCACCACATACTATGACCAGTCGGGCGCTGTGGGACGCCGCTACCGCCGTCAGGACGAGATCGGAACTCCTTACTGCGTGACAGTCGACTACCAGACGCTTGATGACCAGACGGTCACGGTGCGTTTCCGTGATTCGATGAAGCAGGAGAGAGTATCAGTTGATTCGCTTGTCACATTCATCAAAGAGAAGATGAAGGAGTACACGAGGGTTTAAAGATGAACAAGGCATTACAGGTATTATTCGACAGGGGCTTTGTAAAGGACTCTACAAACCTCGAGGGACTGAGCGACCTCATGGACAGGGAGAGTGTATCCTTCTACTGCGGAACAGACCCCACAGGACCGTCACTTCATGTCGGACATATAGTCCCGTTCTTTGCAATGCATCACCTCCAGATGTACGGCCACAGACCGATTGCACTCGTGGGCGGCGGAACGGGCCTTATCGGGGACCCGTCGGGAAAGACGGAGATGAGGAAGATCCTTCCCGTCGAGGAGATAGAGAGGAATGCGGAGAATATTGCCCGTCAGCTCTCCACTGTCGTCGATTTTTCCGAGAACCCTCCCCAGGGTTACGGGAAGGCGACAATCGCCAACAACGCAGACTGGCTTGTAGATCTCAACTACATCTCCTTCCTCCGCGATGTCGGAAAGTATTTCTCTGTCAACCGCATGCTCACATTCGAAGGTGTAAAGCAGAGACTCGAGAGAGGACTGAGCTTCATCGAGTTCAACTACCAGCTTCTCCAGTCATATGACTACAAGATGCTCAATGAGAAGTACGGCACAAGACTCCAGATAGGAGGCGCCGACCAGTGGGGCAACATCGTCGCCGGCATAGACCTCATTCAGAGGATGGGGGGAGAGGAGTGCTTCGGCCTCACATTCAACCTCATCATGCGTGCAGACGGCAAGAAGATGGGTAAGAGCGAGAAGGGCGCCGTATTTTTGGACGCCGGTCTCTACTCACCCTACGACTTCTACCAGTACTGGAGAAATATCGCCGATGATGATGCAGTCAAGTTCATGAAGCTCTTCACATTCATGGACCTCGATGAGATAAAGGAGTACGAGGATCCGAAGAGGAACATCAACGACGCCAAGTCAAGGCTTGCATACGAGATCACGAAGATCATCCACGGTGAGGAGGAGGCAGAGAAGGCGAAAGATGCCGCGGCATCTCTCTTCTCCGGCGGCGGAAGCGGTCTCAATGTGCCGACTGTCAAGGTCGAGAAGGCTCTCCTCGAGAACGGAATCGGAGTGCTGGATCTCTTCACGAAGGCCGGGCTCTCAAGCTCGAACGGAGAGGCAAGAAGACTTGTCATGCAGGGCGGGGCCTTAGTCAACGGCGTCAAGGTCACGGATCCCAGGAAGGTCTTCACATCCTCCGACCTCGAGGACGGAGCGCTCCTTTTAAAGAGCGGCAAGAAGAAATTCATGAAGGTTATTCCCGAATAAGGATTGAGGGTCTCCGGAAGGAGGCCCGTCCTTTTCCAAGAACCGTTATTGGGTTATATTCAGAATATGGAAAAGGTACAGCTCAGGTTTCACCGCTTATTCGCCACTGTCATAATGCCGCTCAATTCATTTCTCGGCATCTATACACTGCTTTCGGCAGTGAAGAGCACAATCGACGAAGGAGCGACTCTCTTCAACATTGTTACTCTTGTCGAGAGCATCGTCGTTCTTGCGCTCATCTTCTGCACCTTCCGCGGCCTTCTGCGCCTGAAGAAGTTCTCTCTCTTCTCCCTTATCGCCCTCATGGCAGTGAAGGCTGCAGACAATGCCTGGGCTCTTGTTCTCTCACTTCAGAACTCCCTCTATACATATACTGTCTCGGCTTTACTCGGAATCGTATTCTCCGTTCTCGTCTCCGTCTATTATATCAAGAGACGCTCTCTCTTCAGCAGGGAGGGTGGTGCTGTAATCTCCCTCACGCCGGAGGACGCCGAGAAACTCAAAGCGATGCTGGAGCGTAAGGAAGGGCAGGAGAAAGAGGAAGCGGAAGATGCGGCCGAGAGCGAAGAGGAGACCATCTTCGAATATGACTGCCCGAGGTGCGGCTTACACATAACCGACGGTGCCGTATTCTGTCCCAGGTGCGGCTGTCAGACGAGAAAGGTCAATCACTGACAAAGAAGGCTTCTATTTCATCAAATGAAGAGATGACGGCGTCGGCATATGGCTCGAGGTCCTCTCTCTTCATTGTTCCCTCAAGAGCAATGACCTTTCCGCATCCGGCCCTTCGTCCCATTATAAGATCTTCGACAGTGTCTGAAAGGAGCACAATTTCACTGCACTTCATGCCGTTTATCTCGGCAAAGATCTTCACTGCATATGGATTGGGTTTTCTGATGCGGGATGAGGAGTCGACAAAGTATGAGAAAGCCACCGGCGACAGTGCGTCCGTCACCGTTTTTCCGGAGGCGGGGGAATCGTTCGAGAAGAGGGCAAGGGTTATTCCCCCGGCATTGAGCTTTGAAAGCGTGTTTTTCACATCCGAGAGATCATATTTTTTCAGTTCGTCTTCAAAACCGTAGTAATATCTGTCTCTCAGGGAGAGAAAGCCTCTGAGGGCTCTGAAGGGATTGAGGTGGTACCTCAGAGTCAGAGCAATGAGTTTCAATCCTCCCTTTATCCTCTTCTTTCTGTCGAAGAGGAGACTCCCGCCTGAAACTATTCCGTCCCTGACTGAGAGAACGGAGAGGAAAGAGGCGACGATCTCGTCCCTGTTTCTGCGCTTTTCCACGGGAAGATTCTCAGAGAGAGCCCTTCTCATGGGCGAGACCCAGAGAGAGTATGGGAATAACGTTCCGTCCTTGTCGAGAATAAGCGCTTTCAGCTGACTCATGGAATAAGAATATTCAAAAACAGGTCTTTGGACTACACTATCATCATGGTGTACAGGACAAAGGCATACGCAAAGGTCAACATAGGACTGAAGATTACAGGAAGGAGAGACGACGGCTATCATACGCTTTCGTCGTATTTTCTTCTTGTTCCCTTCTTTGATGAGATCTCTCTCTTAATAACAGACGGCAGGGAGACGACAGTCGAGGGAAACGGGGGCTATCTTACCTTTGGCGAGGACCTCATGGCCAGGGCCGTAAGACTCTATAGAGATAAGACGGGACTGGAGTTCGGCACTCTTATCAATATAAAGAAGAATATTCCGGTGAAGGCGGGAATGGGAGGAGGAAGCAGTGATGCTTCTGCGGTGCTGAGACTTCTCAACGACCATTTTCACTCTCTTACGGATGAGGAGATGCTCTCCCTTTCCTCCGCTGTCGGGGCGGATGTTCCCTTCTTTACATCCCGTCTGAGGTTTGCCCGTGTCGAAGGGACGGGAGAGATAATAAGGAAAAGCGCCTTTCCTTCCCGGTACAGGTACATAACACTCTTCAGAGCAGATAACAGCGGGACGGACACCGGAGAAGCCTACCGCAGGCTTGACGCGCTCGAACTCGACCTTCGTCCCCTCGGCGATATTACATACCCCCTGACCCGCTCGTCATTTCCAAACGACTTCGAGAAAATCGAGGGAACGGCACTCTACGCGAGGCTGAAAGAGAGTATCGGAGAGGACGACTATCTCTCGCTGACGGGAAGCGGGAGTGTATGGTTCCTCCTCTCGAAGGAGAAGTGGACGGGAAGGGACGACTCTTTCATCGCCACAGAGAAACTCTTTGTAGACTGAAGTTCTCTTTTCTGCTATCTTTCATCTGTTCTCAGGGGCGTAGCCCAATGGTTAAGGCAGGAGATTTTGATTCTCCATATCACGGTTCGATCCCGTGCGCTCCTGGTTCTTCAATTCTCCCTCCGCCGTCCCGGCACTTTCATCAGCTTCCGTCTTTTCCCGATATTCCTCATATGATGTAACTTTACAGACTCCGGATTGTTTGTAAAAATGAAGTAAAGAAATATAAAGGAATGCCCGGATGAAAAAGACACTACTCCTTACACTTCTTATCGCTGCACTTCTCGTGCTCTTCGGCTGCGATGGATCTCCCGCAGGCGGCAGAACCGATAGTCCTGTCTCACCGGAAGAGCCGGTGCCCCCCCCGGAAGAACCGGTTACACCGGCTGATCCCGTAACTCCCGTTGAGCCTGTCACTCCGACAGAGCCTGCAGTTCCCGAAGGATGTAAAGCCTACACGAAGGGACTGAGCAGTCTTTTCAACAAGACCGGAGTTGACGTTTCCGATATAACACTCGAGATAACGCTCCTTGACGGGCTGACTTTTGATTCGTGGATGTATTCCGGAATGACAGCCTGGTCGCTCTTCAGAGGCGGAGTTCCTGATGATCTTGAGCCGTACATCAAGGAATTTAAGAACAGTTCATCCGGTGCACAGAACAGCGTCCCCGACGAAAGTGCCCCGGAAGACGGGACATACACAACCGTAGTCATCGGTTTTATAGGAGAGATCGTAGGAAAGACGACAGAGGAGCTCTCCCTCTCGATATACGGGTCCTGGATCTACAACTATGACGGACCTCCAATCGAAGTGGCAGTCGAAAACAGTGACGTATGGTACGAGGGGCACACAGTGAAGTTCGTTCTCAACAACGGGGAAGCCGATGTCGTAAAGACAGTCGGTACCGGGGAGACTGTGCTTGCCCCGCCGGTCCAGAAGGAAGGATATAAGCTTAGCGGATGGTATCTTGAGGATGAAGAGTTCGACTTCACGACTAAGGTCAGAAAAGACCTCACAATCGAGGCTGTCTGGGATCTTGTCGGTGACGAGGTCACAGTCACCTGGGTCTATGACAGCATCATAGATAAGAAAGAGACGACAAAGAGTCCGAAGGGACAGAAGATAACAAACATCCCCGACGGAGAGAGCGGCGCGGAGAGCGTGGCAGATACATTCAGACACTGGTCGTCAGAAATCGGCGGCGGGGCCTTCGACTTCGGCACTGTTGTCAATGACCACATCACACTATATGCCGTCTACAACGAGCTCAATATAGGTGATGTATACAGAGTTGATGAGTATATAGGCAACTACACCGAGATATCTTCAGATATAAAGGAAGAAGGAATAAAGCTGTACATCATCGCAAAGAGAGGCGTCCGGGATTCTCTTCCCGCAGATTCTCCGTACAAGTACATCGGTGTCGACATGGATCACGACCTCTCGTACTACATCAAGATTTCGCGAGGAAATGACTACTACAATCATTTGATTGAAAATGCAGCTGTCAGCTATCCGGATAAACTCCGTGTCAAATGGGGACTGAGTGAGGATGGAACAGCCGGGACTGATTACTCCATCGGCGGAGGATACGCCAATACAGAGAAGGCTCTTGCTCTTAAGGGTGTGCTTTACAAGAGCGAATACGGAGAGGGCGAGGAAACGATATGGAACAGACTCCTCGAGTTCAGAGCGGACATATCGGGGGACAAGGGACAGAACTGGTTCATCCCGTCCCATTCCGAGATGGTGGACATTGCATATCTTGCAAGGGATGAAAAGATAAATAATCTGACAAACATGGGCGACACGAAATTCTACCGCAATTATTATTTCACCAGTACCGAGGTCGGAGATGACCTTCCAACGGCTGAATACAAGGCTGTTCTTCTTGCTGACGGACAACAATTTAACCCCGGGGATAAGATATATGAGAAGAAGACACAGAGTGTCGCGTGGAGAATCAGACTCTGCAGGATACTCTAGCCGTTTCTCATGAGAACGAGCCGGGACGCCCCGGCTTTTTCTCGCGTCAAAGGAAGACGGGAGTTTCTCCAGCTCTTGATTATCTCCACCCGACTCTGTAATATGACAGTCGGCGCCCTGAGGCGTGGCAATGGTAGTGGGTATTCCCCACGAGAGTTAAGGAGAAAAAGTATGGCTACAGAAAAAGTGCTCTCAGCTAAACTCAGAACAGAAGACTTCGGATCATCGGGATCCAGAAGAGTCGTAAGAAGCGGAAGAATTCCGGCAGTCGTCTACGGAAAGAAGGGTGTTGCTCCCGTTTATGTAACACTTGATGCAAAGGAATTCAGAATGAAGCAGGGTACGTTCACAGAGACGACGCTCATCACACTCAAGCTCGAGGGCGGCGAGGATAAGAACGTATTCGTCAAGGAAGTACAGGAGAACCTCCTGAAGAACTGCATCCAGCATGTCGACCTCTTCGAAGTCACATTCGGACAGCTTTTAAGAACAAAGATCAGAGTCGAGCTCGAAGGTACACCGACTGGTGTCAGAGACGGCGGTGTCCTCGAACAGGTTACACACGAAGTCGAAATCGAATGCTATCCGCGTAACCTCCCCGAGAAGCTCGTTGCAGATATTACATCCCTCGGCCTCAATGAGACATTCAGAATCTCCGATCTCGTCATCCCCGCTGAGATCAAGGTCCTCGACGATGCAGATACGACAATCGCATCTGTCAAGATGGTCAAGGAAGAGGTTGAAGCACCCGCTACAGACGAGAATGCAGCTCCTGAAGTTACAACAGGTGCAGCAGCTTCTGCTGATGCTGAAGCATAATCATGTTTGTATTCGGTCTTGGTAATCCGGGCTCTGAATACGAAAAGACAAGGCATAACGTCGGCTTCATGACAGTCGAAAGGATAGCAGCGCTTAAGGGAGTGAAATTCCGTAAGCGCTGTTTTCGTCCCGTCCGTACTGCTCTGATAAACGAAGGAAGGGACTGCCTTGCAGAGCCTCTTACATATATGAACAGCTCGGGGCTGGCACTCTCCGGCCTCGTTAACGATAGAGATCCCCTGATGGTCATCTGTGACCAGATGGACCTTCCTCCCGGAAAGGTCAGGATAAAGACGAAGGGAGGAAGTGCGGGCCACAACGGCCTCAAGTCGATAATCTTGCTCCGCAGCACGCCCTTCATCCATGTATATATCGGGATAGGGCATCCCGGAGACGGCGATGTCGTGAGCCATGTGCTCTCTCCGTTCTCAGAGGAGGAGAGGGGGCTTATCGAGGATGCTCTCTCGAGAGCCTCGGAAGCTGTAATCGACATTCTTGACGGAAAGGATATAAATGAAGTCATTCAGCGCGTCAATTCTTTCACGCTTTAAGCTTCCCTCCGAGGGGAGACTCCTTGTAGCCTTCTCCGGAGGCGAGGACTCTCTCTTTCTTCTTTCCGTACTATCGGTACTCGCCCCGGAGAGAAGCGCTGCGCTCTACATTAACCATAACATAAGGGGAGAGGAGGAACTGGAAAGAGAGATCGCCCTCAACAGGAAGAACGCCTCTCTTCTCTCCGTTTCCTTCGATGTCGTTATAATCCCGCGCGGAACAATCGAAAAGCGCGCAAGGGAGGAGAAGACGGGAATCGAGGCCGCGGCAAGATTCGAGCGCTACAATGCGCTTCACCGCTACGCTGAAGAGAATGGCTTTGACTGGATTCTGACGGCACATCATCGGGACGATCAGACGGAGACTCTGCTGATGAGGATAGCTGACTCGTCGCCGTTCTGGCAGTGGGGCGGAATAAGGGAAAGGGACGGCATCGTCGTCCGTCCGATGCTCGGCATCACGAAGAGCGAGATAAGATCATACATCAGAAAAAGCGGACTCGAGTTCTCCATCGACAGCACGAACAGCGACACATCATACAGACGTAACTACATACGCTCATCGCTTCTTCCTCTTATAACGGAGAGGGAGAAGACCCTCCTTTCCCGTATTGCGGAGAATGTCTCCCTCACTCTCTTTCCTCCGTTTTCCTTTTCCGTATTGAATTCTTTTTATGCTTTATTCGACAGAAACGGGTTTCTATCGTCGCTTCCACCCGTAAGGGAGAAGGCGCTTCTCTCTGTCTTTTCCGCTTTCGGGGAGAAGGAGAGGATCTCGAGAAGGTACCTTTCCGAGATAGAGAAGGTCGTGGAGAAGGGGGAGGGAAGAGTCGAGAACGAGAGATACATCTTCTATGTCACGCCTCCCTCTGTGAAGGCATACAGGAAGATAGATGACTTCTCCACGCCCTTTTCAGGAGAGCAGACATCACTTCCTGACGGCCTCGTGGTAGAGCTCGAAGAGGAAAGTGAGCTTACGCTCAGGATTGACGGGGATATACTTTCGCGGTCGCTTATAAGGAAGAACAGAAAGGGCGACGAGATAGAGCTCGTCGATGGAAAAAGGAAGATTTCATCTCTTTTAAAAGAGAGAAAAGTCCCTTATGCTTTAATACTGGAAACGGATGGTGTGATTACTGCCTCTTTCACATCCTTCCTCGGAGGAAGGGACAGACTCTCGTCCTCTCTCAGAGGAAGAGAGGGAAAGCCTGTCTCCATCCGGTGTACGAACTATAAGGATAGTAATAACAGATCAACAACCCACGGGACAAGTCCCGGGGTATGTAAACGAAAGTGAGCATACCCTTGTTGATTAGCCTCAGTGC
>CAVACS010000010.1:0-27653 GCA_963587105.1 Anaerovoracaceae bacterium
CATCTTGCATAAATATTCAGATCAAAACTTGCTTCCGGAGTTTTGCAAAAACCTCTTATTTGTTGTTTTTAAAGCAGTTGCAGTGAGAATATGAAATAATCAGAGGCTGTCGCCTGCGTTGTTGACGAGGATGACGGTTCCGATGATGTAGAATACCGGAGAGATCACGGCCGACCAGATTTCATTGAAGAGGCAGAAGTAGTTGCCTATCGAGAGCAGGATGAATGCAATCGACCTCTTTATGTTGAGAGCCGTCTTGTCCTTTACCGCCATTATGATGAATGTCGTGATTTCAACGATGTAGACTATTGCAATTGCCGCCTGGAGGTAGGCGTCGTAGAGCGAGGAAGTTATCGTCGTCTCGCCGTGGTATGAAGAGACGGGGATTATGGCCGAGATGAAAAACGGGATAGCCAGGAACACGAAGTTATAGAGCCCGATGTGGGAGGACGAGAAGCCGAAGTAGCGGAGAGACGAAAAAAGAAACAGGCATGCTGTCGCCGTAAGTGAGAAGCGCTGGAATACAAGAAGATGGAAGGGGAACTCGAAGTAGTAGCCGAGGGAAGCCAGAGCATCGGATACTATCATGGAGGCCTGGAGTGCCACGATTGTGAAGAGGAGGGGGAGGATCTCCCCGTCCTGGCTGTGGAGCTTGTGCTTGATGAGAAGAGATGCCTGGGGCAGAATCGAGCAGGCCAGAACAACCAGGAAGGGGCCGTACTTGACAGCCGGTACCAGAAGACCTTCTATTCCACCCTCCTGCCCTGCGTCTATGAGGACGTTGATGAGCCCGAATACATAGAGGGCACAGATGACCACCTGCACGAAAAGCTGATAAAGAATGTATTTCCTGTTCTGTGTCTGCATCAGAATGCATCCCTTACCGGTATTGTGATATCGGTCTTCGTTCTGACGGCTACGATGTTGGAAGCCATGCTTATGAGTGTGATGTCGAGCATAGTCGCAAGTCCGTTCAAAAACGGAGTTATCGAGATAACGGCAGCCTCGGCGCCGTATACGTTGATGTTGAGAACTCTCAGAAGGGCTATCGATATGAAAGCCGTCTCCATTCCCGCACTCATCGAGGAGAGGAGGCTCAGTCCTGTCACAGTAACGACGATGAGTAGGAGTGCCGACAGAGAGACTTCAGCCCCCAGCGTCGTAAGAAGTGTGAGAACAGTCATAGTCGAGACGAAGCATGTTCCGCCTCTCGTGATTATGATTCCGAACGGAGTCGTTGTTGAAACTATTCTCTTCTGCACTCCGAGCGAGCATCTGTTGACTGCCTCGTTCTGGATGGCGGATACGAAGATGTTTCCGCTGAAAAAGGCGAAGACGATTGAAGAGAAAGACTTACGCACAATTCTGTACGGGTTCTTTCTGAACCCTGTGAAAAGGGCATAGAGAAACGGAAGGACGACAAGAAGCATAACAAGGGATGCTCCCGCACTTCTGAGGAAGAAAGAGGGAGAGACGAATGCCGTCTTCTCCCTGTAAAGAGAAATGAAGAAGTCCGTTGCGGCAAGATAGACGTAGAGAGAACCGAAGTAGGTGACACAGCGCTGGATCCTGTACATCACCTCCGAGAGGGAGTTAAAGACTGTGTATGCCGGTCTGATGATATCTGACGAGGGCGTCAGGGCCATCCCGGTTATGAGGGACAGAAGTACAAGCGGAAGGAAGATGTCATTGATAAGAGAGAGAGCTCCGGTGAAATCGAGGGATGACGAGTAGGATGAGAAGAGAAAGACACTCTCTCCGCCGGCAGATGCCGTTACAGGAAATGTCAGAGCGGAGAGTCTGACAGCGAGAGCGGCGAGCAGCGAGAGAGAAAGAGATGTGACAAGAGCCCAGATTATATTCACCGCTGTCATCTTCTTGCCGAGTTTGTCCTTTCTCAGGGAGGCCACTCCCGATGCGAATGTTATGAAGGAGACCGGAATGAAGAGGAAGATGCCTGCTCCTGTAAGCGCTTCTGTGGCATTTCTGACTGCATTGTAGACAGCCTCTGTTGATGGGAATGCGAATGCCGTTGCTCCTGCCATCAGCATGGCGGCGAGGTATGTAAGCCAGATTTCCATATGCGAATTCTATTCCTCCTGGATATTTAAGGTCAATAAATAATTAACCTTTGAGCAGTGCCGATAGTTTGTAGCCTGCAGCGAACTCCCTCTCCAGCAGTGTCCGTGCAAATTCATCGACATCCTTTGCCTTTCTGTCGCATGATGCAGCATACGAGAGTGTGCAGACGAGAATCGTCTTCTGCATGCTTTCCTTGTTGTACCATACGACATCCTGATACTTGTTGCAGCCCGTGAGATTCATGACACTGTCGTCGTTGAGAAGACATGAGAACATCTCAAGCGGCGACGAGGACGGCATTTCGTCTCTTATGAGCATCGTTGCAGCTATGAAGAGTGCCGCCTCATGCATGAGCTCCCTTCTTCCGTTGTCGTCGAGACAGAGCTCGTCGAGAGCCTCCCTGAAGAATTCGGAGAGCATCAGAGAGTCAGATACCGTCATCAGTGACTTCGGTGTCGTATCTGAGGAGAACGGTATGAGGGCGAGGGATGCCGCTATCATGACAGGGAGAGTGTTGTCAACGCTCGACCATGACGGGAATACCTTCGCTCCCTTTGCTCCGAACGACTTTCCGATGAAACGGACGAACTTTATCACAGGCTGCGGGTTTACATCCTTCGGTGCCAGTCCCAGCTGTCCCTTGGTCGCCTCTTCCATGGATGAGTATGTTTCATAGAGAAGCGAGTAGGCTTCGGCAAGGATGAGAAGAAGCTCTCTCTCGTTTTCCTTGTCCGCCGTTCCGTTGACGAGACGGGAGATTATGTCGAGTGCCGCGCTCTGTCTCAGTGCATCGAGTGCCTTGTATACCGGTTTCAGCTTCAGAAGGGAGAGAGCTCTGTCGAAATTTCTGATGCCGTTCGATCCGTATTCCTCGTAGAGCATTCTTATGTAGCCGTCGGTGTCCTCTGCCTCCCTTATGTTCCAGAAGACCTTCGATTCGTAACCGTTAAGGGAGAAGGAATATCCTTCGAACATATTCATCGACGGGATTATGTATGTCAGACCGTCCTGGAAGGAATCCATGAGACAGTAGTTGTTCGAGCCGTAGCTGAGACCGAGGTTCTGCGAGAGCGAGATTGTCTCCGTGCTGACAGAGTCTCCGTTTCTCTTCTTCCTGGGAGAGGAGATGTTGATTGTGCCTCCTGCGGCCTCATAGCGGTTATTGACGAGAACGAGTGTTCTCTCACGTCCCGCACCGTTGACGTATGCGAATACAGATTCCTCGACGCCCCCATTACTGTTTATACAGTCGTAGAGGTTGAAGTTGTCGACGTTGGCGAAGAGATAGCGCTTTCTGAGGAGAGGGAAGATTCTCCTCTCATGCTCGTCTATCAGCCACTGGTTGGGCTTCTCGTTGTAGTAGGCCCTCTGGTATTCCATGCCGTACTTCTCTCTGTATCCCTCAATCTGGCCGTGTCCTATCATCGGCAGTCCCGGGAGGGTTGCAAGGAGTGTGCAGACTCCGAAGTATCTGTCGTCCGATCCGAACTGTGCGATGGCCGTGTCTTCATCCGGGTTGTTCATGAAGTTGACATAGCGCTTGAGAATCTCGGGTTCGAAGACAAGAGTATTCTTTATGGAATCCCTGTATTTCTTGTTTTCCTGGTTCTTCAGCATGTTCATGAATGCAGAGTTGTAGACGCGGTGCATACCGAGGGTGCGCACGAAGTAGCCTTCCATCATCCAGAATGCTTCGGCAAGAAGGAGAGTGTCGGGAGCTTCCACGGCGACCCTGTCGACGACCTCTCTCCAGAACTCTTCGGGAATGCGTGCATTGAACTCCCTCTCTTCAAGTGCGTGTTCGCTTCTCCCCGGGATATCGCCACCCTCGCCGGGCTTGGGGTACCAGAGTCTCTCGATATGACGCTTTGCGAGTGTCATCGCGGCATCGAAGCGGATGATCGGGAAGTTCTTTGCGACGTGTATGATCTTCTCGATGACAGCCTCTCTCGTTACCGGATTAAGATAATCGAGCTGAGCTGTGTCGTTCCAGGGCATCGTAGTTCCGTCATTGCCGTGGAAGACATACCTTGTTTCCCCCGTATAACGGTTCTTCATGCGGAAAGTGACTGCCGCATCGGTTCTGTCATAGTAGTGATCCTCGATCTTCACCTCCCAGTATGGATTTGTGGAGAGGTCGGGTCCGTTGTAGGTGTAGGACGGGAAGGGAGGATAGTCCTGGCTTATGAAATAATCGGGATGCTCGTAGACCCAGTTGCCGTCTATGCCCGTATGGTTCGGAACCATGTCGGAGGCAAGTCTTATACCCCTCTTCTGACAGCGCTGTCTGAGGTTGTAAACAGCCTCCCATCCTCCGATGGCCGGAGATATGTCATAATCCTTCAACGAGTATGCCGAGGCGACGGCGTCGGGGTTGCCGCACAGATGCTTGATCTCCTTTGAGGCCTCGCTCCTCTGCCACAGACCTATGAGCCAGAGTGCGGTTATTCCCCTGTGCTGCATTGTATCAAGCTCTTCGTCCGGAATCTGGTCTAGGGAGGTGATGGGCCGGTTGTATGTCTTTGAAAGCTGATCGAGCCAGACAAGCGTCGATTTGGCTATCATCACGACGCACGGCATCCAGTTGGAGTCGGATGAGAACGCCTCATACTCGTTGAGCTCCGAGGAGTAATCCATGACCGGGACGTTGACAGGGCCGCCCGGTCCGGGGGTTCCTCTGTCCTTCTGCTCCTCGTTGATGTAGTCGATGGATGACTTGAGCATCCTCACGAAACTTTCGGGGAGCATATCCGACCATTCACGGAGAATGTACTGGAGCTGGTCGATGAGAGAATCCGGATAGAGGCGTGCAGGCATGCAGAGGAACGTGAATACATCCTCCGTGTTAGGTTCTCCGTTTCTGAGATCATCCTTCTCATAGGAGGACAGAACCGAAGAGAGGGCTCTGAACGAGGATGGAAGAGTGAGATCCTCCGGGGCGATGAAGGGCTTCGCGGCACTGACAAGCGCCCTGTTCTGCAGAATGACCTGATAGATGAAGTAGCCCCTCATATCCTCTTCGACTGTCTTCTCGTCTTCAATTTCCGTCGGGAATTCCCTGGAGTAGAAAGCGAGAGCATCTCTGAGCTCGTCGTTTCCCTCGACTGTCTGGATGCGGCGCCTGAAGAAATCGCTGTTCTCTTCTCCGAGGAGGTATGTCAGGATTATCTGGTAGACGTAGTGGAGCGTCGCTCCTGCATTAAGGCGTGCCGCCGAGACAGCAGTGAAGTCGCCTCCCTTCTTTTTCATCTCCTGGTTGTATCTGAAGCTGAGGGATGCCGCCTCCTGGTAAAAGGAACCGGGGCCGGCTTCTGTCTGAAAGACAGGTTCATCATATGAAAGCAGAGAGCGGGTTATTCTTGCGATTCTTAGGTCACGATTGATCATGCACTTTCCCCTTGTGTGATTATTGCTTGTTATTGTAACACAACTATGCAAGTATAACCTCATCATCGGTGAAAAAAATGTCGAATATTATGATTTCCATGTCTTTTCAGTGGATTTGAGAGGCCATTGATCTTTGATTTCATCAAAAAGATGGAAGAGGGTGATCATTTCGTCCTTTGTAAACGGGCTCGTCACATAGAGCTTCACGTCTCCGTGTATGGGTCTTCCGATCCCTATTCTGAGACGCATGAAATCTTCACCTCCGAGTCTGTCGCGGATGCTTTTGAGGCCGTTGTGTCCCTTTGTCCCGCCGCCTCTCTGGAGCTTTGCCTCCCCCGGAGGAAGCTCGAGATCATCATGGACGACAAGAATCTCGCTGCGTTCAATCTTGAAGAATGATGCGCATTCGCTCACTGCCGTGCCTGAGAGATTCATATATGTCAGAGGCTTCATTATCCTGAGGGGGCCGTCTGTGAAGTAGAAGGAATGGAACTTTGAAAGACAGCTGACATCAGGGTACAGATAATCGCAGAGAAGGAAGCCTGCGTTATGCCTTGTCCTCTCGTATTCCCTTCCGGGATTGCCCAGAAAAACCACACACTTGATCATCTTGTCTTTCCGACTCCTTTCTTAGGACACAGGTCGTTCTCGGGGCAGATTGAACACTTCGGCGAGACGGGTGTGCATATACTCTGCCCGTAGCGTACGAAGAGCTCGTTGATCTCTATCCAGAACCGCAGCGGAAGAATCTTCTCCAGGGCCTTCTCAGTCTCTTCCGGACTCTTCTCCTCAGTCCATCCGAGCCTGGTTGACATCTCATGCACATGGCAGTCGACACATATTGCCGGGGTGTTGAAGCTCAGGTTCAGAACAAGATTCGCCGTCTTTGTTCCGACACCCGGAAGAGTGAGAAGAGTCTCCTTGTCAGAGGGGATGACAGAGTCGTATTCTTCGACGATGATTCTGGCGATTTTCTTTAGTTGTACAGCCTTACGAAGGTAGAAACCACAGGGTTTTATTAAATTCTGTATCTCTTCGACGGAAAGAGGATATAATTCATTGACAGTAGGTGCTGCCTTAAGAAGACGCTCGGAGGCCTCGAGAGTCACCCTGTCCTGTGTTCTTAAAGATATGACTGTAGAGACAAGAATGCGGTACGGAGCATTTCCTCCCTCTGCAATTACTCCGACAGCCGGAACGGGGAAGCCGATTTCATCAAGCTTTGCTGTAAAAGAGGAGAAAAGATTCTCCACGTATTTTTCGTCTAACATTTTTCCTCCGATTGTCAGTATTCTTCTAAAAGACTATCATCACGCTATGATTGTCGTACTTAAGAAGGGTATTACCTTACAGGAAAAAGATAAAGTCGTTGATTTTCTAAAAGGACAGGGTTTCATAGTCAGGGAGATCGTCGGCGAGAACGAGACAGTACTCGGCGCTGTCGGAACCCATTCGATAGACCCCAGAACCGTTGAGCTCTTTCCGGGAGTCAATAACGTCATCCCGATTTCGAAGCCTTACAAGCTTGCATCGCGTGAGCTTAAGAAGGAAGACACCATCGTCCGTGTGAAGGGAGTCTCCATCGGAGGAAACAGGATAAGCGTAATGGCAGGTCCCTGCGCCATCGAGTCCTATGATCAGATAATGACCATAGCCGAAAAGGTCAGGGAGGCGGGAGCTGTCGTCCTCCGCGGCGGCGCCTTCAAGCCCCGTACGTCTCCTTACTCATTCCAGGGTCTTGGAGAAGAAGGCCTGAAACTCCTGAGGAGTGCAGGCGATGCTTTCGATATGCCGGTCGTGTCGGAAGTCGTGTCGCCGTCTGATGTCGATCTCATGGCGGAGTATGTCGACATAATGCAGATCGGTGCGAGGAATATGCAGAACTTCGAGCTCTTGAAGGCTGTAGGAAGGAAGGGGATGCCCGTTCTTCTCAAAAGAGGGCTCTCTGCAACGATCGAGGAGTGGCTCATGGCAGCTGAGTACCTCATGTCCTCGGGGACGGACAAGGTTATTCTCTGCGAAAGAGGAATAAGGACATTCGAGAAGATGACACGAAACACCCTTGACTGTTCAGCCATCCCCGCCGTCCATAAGCTCAGTCACCTGCCGGTAATCGGAGACCCGTCACATGCAACAGGAATAAGGGACATGGTTTCTCCTATGAGCCTTGCGCTTCTCGTCTCCGGAGCATCGGGAATCGAGGTGGAGGTTCACAATCATCCCGAGAAGGCTCTCTCCGACGGACCTCAGTCCCTCTATCCCGAGCAGTTCGAGAAGCTTATGAGAGACATACAGGCGATTGCGCCTGTGATCGGAAAGACGCTCGAGAAGATTCCCCGTAAGATTCCGTCATCGATCACAGATGCCTCCGCCACGAAGGAGAAGAAGGGCGAGATCGGAGATGTCGTGGTTGCCTTCCAGGGGGAAAGAGGCGCATTTTCGGAGCTTGCGGCCAGAAGGTTCTTCGCCGAAGACGTCTCCGTTCTTCCATGCCATTCCTTCAAGGATACCTTTGATGCCATATCTGATAACTCCGCCTCCTTCGGTGTGATTCCCATTGAGAATGCTCTCGGGGGTGCGGTCTACGATCCCCTGGACCTTATAAAGATACACAGCGAGCTTACTGTCGTCGGTGAGACGGAGGTGAGGGTGGTTCATAACCTCATAGGCTTTCCGGGAGTGAAGGAGGAGGAGATAAAGAGAATCTACTCCCATCCGCAGGCCATTGCCCAGTGCAGGGAATTCCTCGACAGTCATTTCCCCGATGCTGAGGTCATTCCCTTCTTCGATACCGCAGGAGCTGTCTCGTTCGTGAAGGAGAGCGGAGACAGAAGCGCGGCCGCAATCGCAGGGTCCCCCGCAGCGCTCTATAACAACATGGCAATAATCCATCAGTCGATAGAGACCAATCCCTGCAACTACACCCGCTTCTACATCATGACAAGAGAGGAGAATGCAGAGAAGGAGCCTGTTGCATCGAGAAAGAGGGAGAAGGCATCGATGCTCTTCAGCGTATCTGACGAGCCGGGATCTCTCATGAAGGTTCTGGAGGTCTTCTACCAGAAGGGGCTCAATATGCAGAAGCTCGAGAGCCGCCCGATTCCCGGTAAGCCCTGGGAATATACTTTCTATGTCGACACTCTTATTCCGGACTATTCGAAGTTCGGCGAGATCTGTTCTGAAATAAAGGCAGTGACCGAGAGCTTCAGGGTACTCGGCGTCTACGAAAACGGGCTTGTCTGATGGAAGAAAAAGAATACGAGAAAGTTCTTCTCTTTACGGGAGTCCTGACGACAAGAGGGTTCCCGGACAGCCTCAGAAAGGCCCTTGAGGATGAATTCGGACCCGTCGACATCATCTCCCGCTCAATTCCTTTCTCGTTTACGGACTACTACGTTCCGGAGATGGGAGAAGGGATAGAGAGATTCTTCATCTCTTTCAGGAATCTTGTCTCTCCCGATGCTTTAAGAGAGGCCAAACTTTTCACGAACAGACTCGAAAAGGAATGGGAGGAGGACGGAAAGCGGAAGATAAACCTCGACCCCGGAACACTCAGTGCGGCATCGGTAATACTGGGTACCACGAAGAACCGTTCGCACCGTATCGCAATAGGATCCAGGCTCTTTGCAGAGGTGACTCTGATCTATCAGAACAAGGGGTTTATCTCGTTCCCGTGGACATACAGCGACTACAGGAATAAAGAGGTACAGAGCATTCTTCTTGAATTCAGGAAACGCTATCTTGAAAAACTGAAAAACGAAAGAAAACAGAAAATATAGCTGAGAAAAGAACTTTGTTAATAATCTTAACTAACGTTTCTCATAATCCATCATGAAACTGTTTTTCCTCTGGCCTTAAGCTTGATTACCATCAGAACAACCATGACTGAGAGAGGAACAAGAATCGCCTTAAGAGCCAGATTCATGCTGACATTGTCTGCGATGAAGCCGACGATACCGGGCATGACGACAGCGCCGATCGTTGCGACTGCAATGCATGTTCCCGTTGCGATTGTAGACTCTGCGAAACGCTTCTCGTTCGTCGAGAGAACCGTCGGATATATTCCGCCCATGCTCAGTCCTATTCCGAATACGCTTATTGCAGCGAGGAGGGGAGAAGAGGTGTTCACAAGAAGGAATGTGAAGAGGAGCATCGAGGATCCCAGAAAGAGTATGATCTTCTCCTTCTGTATCTTCTGGGAGACGGCAGCCGTGACAAGTCTGCTTGTAAGAATCATGAGCCATAAGAGGGCCGACATCGCATTTGCAATGGAAGACGGGAAAAGCCCCTCGTTCATGAGGTATGTCACCAGCCATCCCATGAATGTCGATTCTCCGCAGAGGTAGCAGAAGAGGATGAATGTGTTGATCCAGAAGGACGCTGCCTTCGGGAGGGAAGACTCGTTCCGGCTTTTCTCCTCCTTCTTGTTACTCAGATCCGAAAAGCTGAAGAGAATGAGTGCGCTTGCCATTCCGAGGGCTATGATGAGTGCGGGGGCCCTCCAGGCCGAGGGCCCGAAGAATACTACTAAAAACGGTCCGATGAATGCCCCGACAGCAAACGATGCATGGAGGAGGTTGAGGCCCGCCCCCTTGTTCCCGGCATATTGTCCGACGACGACGTTCGTGATGTTGCTCATCGTGCCCCTTCCGATGCCGAGGAGGACGAAGGCGACAAGCAGTGCCGCAGGGTTTCCTGTCAGTACCATGATAATGAACCCTGAAACAATGCTGGAACCGAGAAGTACAGAGCTCTTTTTTCTTCCGATTGCATAGGGAAGGAAACCCGACAGCCATACGGCCAGGAGATTTCCGATCTGATTGACGGAGAGCAGCGTCCCCTGGAATGAGAACGTGAGATTTCTTTCTGCTATCAGGGAGGGAAGGATGGAGCCCAGTACATTGGCCATCATCCCCGAAAAGAAAAACGCATAATAAACTCTGTAAAGAAGACCTTCCCTGTGGTCTTCTACACCCAGAAACCTGCTGAATGAAAACATAATTCTACCCCGGTGTCCGGTTTCTCAGAGTGAAGAAAAAGGACATACAAATATTACTATCAGTGTATGCGGAGTTGTCCAATGTTTTCTGAAAGATCTTTTTCGTGCGGGAGAGAAAAGGGCCGGAAGCGAAAAATCCGCGACCGCAGTCGATGACAGAGCTGCGGTAAAGAGACGGCTAAGATTAAACCGAGTTAAAAACAAACCTCTTTTTTTTCCGACAATGCGTCTCCTATAATTTTCGAGGGGTGTGAGGAAGAGTTTTCCTTTGCTCCGGTTTCAAAAATGGAGGAGACTTATGAAGAAGTCAATTATCGCAATCATGATCATTGCTGCACTCGTTCTTCCTGTATTCGCACAGGGTGGCACAGAAGCAGCCGGCACAACAAAGACAGTTACTCTTCGTCTTTCGGAAGTTCACGCAGAGGGTTATCCCACAACACTCGCAGACCAGGAGTTCGCACGCCTCGTTGAAGAGAGAACAGAGGGAAGAATCAAGATAGAAGTTTATTCCGGCGGCACACTCTACGGACAGGAAACAGAGTCCATCGAAGCTCTCCAGCAGGGATCGATCGCATTTGCACGTGTCTCCGCATCTCCTGTTGCATCATATGTTCCGGCTCTCAACGTAATCCAGCTTCCTTACCTCTACAGAGACGGCGACCACATGTGGGCAGTCCTCAACGGTGAAATCGGACAGGGATTCCTCGATGCAGTACAGGAATCAGGTTCGGGTCTCGTAGGTCTCTGCTACTATGACGGCGGATCAAGAAACTTCTATACAACAAAGCCCGTACACTGTGTTGCAGATCTCAAGGGTCTCAAGATCAGACTCCAGAACAACGAGATGATGGTCGAAATGGCAAAGCTTCTCGGAGCTAACCCCGTCACAGGTATCGGACCGAACGACATCTATTCTGCAATCCAGCAGGGAACGATCGACGGCGCAGAGAACAACTGGCCGACATACGAGTCAAAGGGTGACTACCAGGTAGCTCCTTACTTCTGTCTTGACGGACACACAAGAGTACCCGAGATTCTCCTTGCTTCGGAAGATGCACTCGAGAAGCTGAGCGCAGAAGATGTTGCAATCATCAAGCAGTGTGCAAAGGAAACACAGGAATACGAGATTGCAAAGTGGGCAGAAAGAGAGGCTTCCAGTGAGGCAATCGTTCTCGCAGGCGGCGTTGTAGCATACACACCGACAGCAGCAGAGCTCCAGGAATTCCAGGATGCAATGGCTCCTCTTTATGAGAAGTACGGTGCAGGATACGAGGATCTCATCCAGGCTATTCTCAACACAAAATAAGCTGACAGCCTGACATAAAAAGGGCTCTAGAGTAACTAGGGCCCTTTCTAAAAAGCTCCAGTCGTGTTTGCATTCTGATAGCTTCTAACATAAAGAAACTATTTAAAATGAGGATGATTATGTTGTTCAGAGTACCTGAATCATTTTTACGTCAATACACCGATGGTGAGGCTTTTTCTAATAAACGGAGGTCATAATGGCGAAAAATAATAAATCGAAATTTCATGCCTGGTGCGTAGAGAACAGGCTTGTGGTGGACAAGGAGAAGTACAAGGGAAAGACAGCAGTCGGCCCGTACATTGTCTGCATCAACCACTGGTGCCACAGGATAATTCTCTTGATAGCGCAGCTTTCACTCATCGTAATGCTGTGTACGGTATTCGTGAATGTCGTACTGAGATTCTGTTTCAACAGCGGCATAAAGTGGGCGGAAGAGGTACCCGGGCTTCTTGTAACACTTTTCACATTCATCGCATGTGCAATCGGAGTAAGGGACCATCTCCATATAGCAGTCAATCTTGTATATGACAGACTCAAGAAGGACGGCATGGGCAGGAAGGTCTTTGATGAGATAACGAATATAGTGACGCTGGCCTGCGGCATCATATTCGTCTCCGGCGGCTGGCAGATGATGACAAAGCTGATGAAGAGGACGGGAAAGCTTCCTATGACGGGATGGCCGACCTGGGTACAGTACATACCGCTCGTCGTCGGCGGATTCATCATGGTATTCGATTCTCTTCTCTTCATCTTCAAGCTCATCGATCCGGAAGATCTTCTGTATTCGGAGAAGGAGATAGACTATAAGGAACTGTTGAAGGAACAGGAAGCAGAAGAAAAAGGAGGTAACAACTGATGGAAGGCTTAGCAACATTGATTCTACTCGGCGGATTCTTCCTCCTCATGGCATTCAAGGTGCCGATCACATTTGCAATGTTCCTCGCGGCATGCGGATCCTGTCTGGCAGTAGGACAGTCCATAACGGAGATGTGCCGCATGATGCTCAGCGGAGTGAACAACTTCACGATGCTGGCAATCCCGTTCTTCATCGTCATGGGTGAGATAATGGGAGCAGGACAGATTTCCGACAAGATAGTCGACGTGGCGAACCTGGCAGTGGGACGCTTCCGCGGCGGTCTGGCATACGTCAACTGTCTCGACAGTATGTTCTTCGGCGGAATCTCGGGCTCTGCAGTTGCAGACGTCTCGTCTCTGGGCTCTGTCGTCATCCCGATGATGGTTGACCAGGGCTATGACAGGGACTTCTCAGTCGGTCTCACAGTCACGACATCGTGTCAGGGAGTACTCATTCCCCCGTCACACAACATGGTCATCTTCGCCCTCGCATACGGCGGCGGCGTCTCGATCGGAGATCTCTTCTATGCAGGCTTCCTCCCCGGTATTGCACTGGGAGTGGGCTTCATGATCCTCTGCTTCTTCCTCGGAAAGAAGTACAACTTCCCGAAAGGAGAGAAGATGTTCAAGGACGAGAAGGTGAGATGGCTCGGTCGCGGCGAGGACGGAAAGATGAAGATGGGACCGTGTATGAAGGTTCTTCTGAATGCAATACTTCCTCTCTTCACACTGGTGATCATTCTTGTCGGAACAGGAGCCGGAATCTTCACGGCAACAGAGAGCTCGGCAGTCGCATGCTTCTACACATTCTTCCTTACATACTTTGTATTCAAGAGTGCAAAGCTCAGAGACTTCGGCAAGGTACTGAAGAATTCTCTCAAGACACTTGCAATAGTCCTGACACTTATTGCGACAGCAAAGTCGTTTGCATACATGATGACATTCCTCAGAATACCGGCAATGATCACAAGTGCAATCATCGGTGTTACGGCAAACCCGTACATCCTGATACTCCTGATCATCGTCATTCTTCTCATCCTGGGATGCTTCATGGACATGGCACCGCTTATTATGATCATGACACCGATCCTGAAGCCGGTTGCAGAGTCGATCAATCTTCCTGCAATCCACTTCGGCATCATCATAATCTTCACACTTGCCATAGGCCTCTGTACTCCTCCTGTAGGATCGGCCCTCTTCGTAGGATGTGCAGTAGGACATACGACGCTGGAGTCGACATCGAAGAAGATGCTCTCACTCTTTGCTACTATGGTAATTGTACTTTTACTTGTATCGTACATACCGTATATAACAAAGTGGCCGCTCTTCGGATATTGATCCGGGTTCTGTTTGTAAAGGGTGCTTGTCTCTTCAGACAGCACCTTTTCCTTATATGAAAGCTCCTCCACGGGACTTTCCGCATAGACGGAAATGATTAGTTTTTGGACATTTCCGTTATTCTCAACTAACTAACTTTCTAGTACCAAAGAAAATGGCACAGGACGTGCTTTCATTTTTCCTATATTCGCTTAGTTTAAGTCAAAAATAATTCTTTTTTTTTGCGAAATTCCACATTTATAATGAGCACTGAGGGCATGAGGGAGAGAGTATAGAAAACAGGCTCAGCCTCTTCATGTTCATTAATAAATGGAGGAGACTTATGAAGAAGTCAATTATCGCAATCATGATCATTGCTGCACTCGTTCTTCCTGTATTCGCACAGGGTGGCACAGAAGCAGCCGGCACAACAAAGACAGTTACTCTTCGTCTTTCGGAAGTTCACGCAGAGGGTTATCCCACAACACTCGCAGACCAGGAGTTCGCACGCCTCGTTGAAGAGAGAACAGAGGGAAGAATCAAGATAGAAGTTTATTCCGGCGGCACACTCTACGGACAGGAAACAGAGTCCATCGAAGCTCTCCAGCAGGGATCGATCGCATTTGCACGTGTCTCCGCATCTCCTGTTGCATCATATGTTCCGGCTCTCAACGTAATCCAGCTTCCTTACCTCTACAGAGACGGCGACCACATGTGGGCAGTCCTCAACGGTGAAATCGGACAGGGATTCCTCGATGCAGTACAGGAATCAGGTTCGGGTCTCGTAGGTCTCTGCTACTATGACGGCGGATCAAGAAACTTCTATACAACAAAGCCCGTACACTGTGTTGCAGATCTCAAGGGTCTCAAGATCAGACTCCAGAACAACGAGATGATGGTCGAAATGGCAAAGCTTCTCGGAGCTAACCCCGTCACAGGTATCGGACCGAACGACATCTATTCTGCAATCCAGCAGGGAACGATCGACGGCGCAGAGAACAACTGGCCGACATACGAGTCAAAGGGTGACTACCAGGTAGCTCCTTACTTCTGTCTTGACGGACACACAAGAGTACCCGAGATTCTCCTTGCTTCGGAAGATGCACTCGAGAAGCTGAGCGCAGAAGATGTTGCAATCATCAAGCAGTGTGCAAAGGAAACACAGGAATACGAGATTGCAAAGTGGGCAGAAAGAGAGGCTTCCAGTGAGGCAATCGTTCTCGCAGGCGGCGTTGTAGCATACACACCGACAGCAGCAGAGCTCCAGGAATTCCAGGATGCAATGGCTCCTCTTTATGAGAAGTACGGTGCAGGATACGAGGATCTCATCCAGGCTATTCTCAACACAAAATAAGCTGACAGCCTGACATAAAAAGGGCTCTAGAGTAACTAGGGCCCTTTCTAAAAAGCTCCAGTCGTGTTTGCATTCTGATAGCTTCTAACATAAAGAAACTATTTAAAATGAGGATGATTATGTTGTTCAGAGTACCTGAATCATTTTTACGTCAATACACCGATGGTGAGGCTTTTTCTAATAAACGGAGGTCATAATGGCGAAAAATAATAAATCGAAATTTCATGCCTGGTGCGTAGAGAACAGGCTTGTGGTGGACAAGGAGAAGTACAAGGGAAAGACAGCAGTCGGCCCGTACATTGTCTGCATCAACCACTGGTGCCACAGGATAATTCTCTTGATAGCGCAGCTTTCACTCATCGTAATGCTGTGTACGGTATTCGTGAATGTCGTACTGAGATTCTGTTTCAACAGCGGCATAAAGTGGGCGGAAGAGGTACCCGGGCTTCTTGTAACACTTTTCACATTCATCGCATGTGCAATCGGAGTAAGGGACCATCTCCATATAGCAGTCAATCTTGTATATGACAGACTCAAGAAGGACGGCATGGGCAGGAAGGTCTTTGATGAGATAACGAATATAGTGACGCTGGCCTGCGGCATCATATTCGTCTCCGGCGGCTGGCAGATGATGACAAAGCTGATGAAGAGGACGGGAAAGCTTCCTATGACGGGATGGCCGACCTGGGTACAGTACATACCGCTCGTCGTCGGCGGATTCATCATGGTATTCGATTCTCTTCTCTTCATCTTCAAGCTCATCGATCCGGAAGATCTTCTGTATTCGGAGAAGGAGATAGACTATAAGGAACTGTTGAAGGAACAGGAAGCAGAAGAAAAAGGAGGTAACAACTGATGGAAGGCTTAGCAACATTGATTCTACTCGGCGGATTCTTCCTCCTCATGGCATTCAAGGTGCCGATCACATTTGCAATGTTCCTCGCGGCATGCGGATCCTGTCTGGCAGTAGGACAGTCCATAACGGAGATGTGCCGCATGATGCTCAGCGGAGTGAACAACTTCACGATGCTGGCAATCCCGTTCTTCATCGTCATGGGTGAGATAATGGGAGCAGGACAGATTTCCGACAAGATAGTCGACGTGGCGAACCTGGCAGTGGGACGCTTCCGCGGCGGTCTGGCATACGTCAACTGTCTCGACAGTATGTTCTTCGGCGGAATCTCGGGCTCTGCAGTTGCAGACGTCTCGTCTCTGGGCTCTGTCGTCATCCCGATGATGGTTGACCAGGGCTATGACAGGGACTTCTCAGTCGGTCTCACAGTCACGACATCGTGTCAGGGAGTACTCATTCCCCCGTCACACAACATGGTCATCTTCGCCCTCGCATACGGCGGCGGCGTCTCGATCGGAGATCTCTTCTATGCAGGCTTCCTCCCCGGTATTGCACTGGGAGTGGGCTTCATGATCCTCTGCTTCTTCCTCGGAAAGAAGTACAACTTCCCGAAAGGAGAGAAGATGTTCAAGGACGAGAAGGTGAGATGGCTCGGTCGCGGCGAGGACGGAAAGATGAAGATGGGACCGTGTATGAAGGTTCTTCTGAATGCAATACTTCCTCTCTTCACACTGGTGATCATTCTTGTCGGAACAGGAGCCGGAATCTTCACGGCAACAGAGAGCTCGGCAGTCGCATGCTTCTACACATTCTTCCTTACATACTTTGTATTCAAGAGTGCAAAGCTCAGAGACTTCGGCAAGGTACTGAAGAATTCTCTCAAGACACTTGCAATAGTCCTGACACTTATTGCGACAGCAAAGTCGTTTGCATACATGATGACATTCCTCAGAATACCGGCAATGATCACAAGTGCAATCATCGGTGTTACGGCAAACCCGTACATCCTGATACTCCTGATCATCGTCATTCTTCTCATCCTGGGATGCTTCATGGACATGGCACCGCTTATTATGATCATGACACCGATCCTGAAGCCGGTTGCAGAGTCGATCAATCTTCCTGCAATCCACTTCGGCATCATCATAATCTTCACACTTGCCATAGGCCTCTGTACTCCTCCTGTAGGATCGGCCCTCTTCGTAGGATGTGCAGTAGGACATACGACGCTGGAGTCGACATCGAAGAAGATGCTTCCTCTCTTTGCTACTATGATAATCGTACTCTTCTTAGTATCGTACATACCATATATTGCAAAGTGGCCGCTCTTCGGCTATTGATAAAGAGCGGGCTCTTGAGAGCTCCCGGTTCAGATCATGTCTCCCGCCATCCCGGCCGGGAGATGTTTTTCTCTCGAAAGGGGAAAGAACATGATGGCCGGTTTATACTTGAATTCCTTTTAAAATAATGAATTATATCATTTATGCAGTCTGCAGGACGGGTAAGAAAGAGGAGCTACTGCGTCAGTTGACTGCAGAATGCAAACAACTGAAACTGCTCTCGGAGGAGGGGATCATGCCTTCTCGAGAAGCTCGATTGTTCTCTCGTCTTTTACGCCGGAGTAGAACTTGTCGAGAACCTTGCCGAATACATCGATTTCAGGAGCGACGTATTCGAACAATGTCATACAGGATCTGAGCTTCAGGTTATCAGGATAGCCCATCACGACCAGAGGATCGGAGGAGTCAAGGGAGAGAAGTGCTTCTGATATCTCGATAAGCCTCCCGCGCAGAACATCATCGTTTATGTAAGCTTCCGCTTCCCCCCTGCCGTCAATTCCGTAAGCGGCGGCTGTTGGACTGTAACCGAGCTCCTTCAGCTGCGGAAATATGTACCAGATCCAATGAGAGAGCTTCATACCGCTTCTTATTTCCCCAAGAGCGGTTTCGTAGTCGTTCCTCTGGGCTTCCTTGAACCTCTTAAGATTGTATTCCATTTCCTCCCTCCTTCATACGGGCATCATGATCTGAATATAAACGCTCTGCATGAATCCGTCAAAAGACGCCATGGAGAGGAAAGCCCGGCTGCAGGATAGATCATTGCCGCTTTTGTTCATATCTTCGTCCCTCTATGTGTGCCGGTCACAACAGAGGGATAATCAAGAAGGGGATTGACTAGTACAACGGAATAACGGCCAATCTGCAAACAACTAAAGATTCCAACATAAAAATGCGGGTTTCTTGAATTATTCCCTCATAAAAGTGTAAGATAATACCAGTTATTCCCTAATGAAAATGTATAAGAGGGCAGATTCAATGGCGGGAACATATCCGCACAAAGGTGTTCGAAGAAGAGGACAGGAGTATATATTGAAAAGAATTATCTATGAAAAGCTTTTGGTATGGAAGGATAGTAAAGACCGTAAACCTCTTATTATCGACGGCGCAAGGCAGACAGGTAAGACCTGGGTTCTGAAGGAATTCGGAAAGAATGAGTACAAAAACACTGTCTACATTAACTGCGACGAGGAAAGTGAAATGAAGTCGTTGTTCTTTGATTTCGACGTCAAGCGTCTTCTCAGAGCTTTCTGTGCCATCACAGAAGAATCAATCGTACCGGGAGAAACGCTGATTATACTTGATGAGATACAGGAAGTCCCACTTGCAATTACTTCTTTGAAATACTTCTCTGAAAATGCAGGAGAGTACCATATTGCAGCGGCGGGGAGTCTTCTTGGAATAAGTATTCATCAGGGAACAGGGTTCCCCGTCGGGAAGGTTGACAGATTGAATATGTACCCGATGACCTTTCATGAATTCCTGGATGCCCTGGGAAATGACAAGCTTCTTGAGATGCTCAAATCTCATAAATGGATGGAAATTTCCTCACTAGGAGCAAAATATACAGATCTTCTCAGACAGTATTACTACACAGGAGGCATGCCGGAAGTCGTCAGATTATATGTAGAGGAGGGAGATCTGCTGAAAGTCAGGGAAAAGCAGAAGGCTATACTTTTGGATTACGAGGCTGATTTTTCGAAGCACATTCCTTCCCCCCTTCTGGCAAAAGTCAGGATGGTATGGAACTCAATTCCCGCCCAGCTTGCAAAGGAAAACAGGAAGTTCATATATGGAGCATTGAAAAAAGGAGCAAGAGCAAAGGATTTCGAAGATGCAATAGAGTGGCTCATCAATGCAGGATTGATTCATAAAGTCCACAGAACAAGGAAGATAGAAAGGCCTCTCAAGTTCTATGAGGACTTTGACTCTTTCAAACTCTTTCTTTCGGACTTGGGGCTTCTCGGTGCAATGAGCGGTGTCAGCGCGAAAGAGGTAATCACCGGCGAGAATTTCTTTTCGGAATATAAGGGGGCATTCACGGAGCAGTATGTGGCTCAGGAACTGATTGCTTCGGGATTGAAGCCTTATTACTATTCTAAAGAGAATTCAACACTTGAGATTGACTTCATTGTACAGAAAGACGAACTTTATCCGATAGAAGTCAAAGCAGAGGAAAATGTGAAGGCAAAAAGCCTGAAGGTTGTTTACGAGAGCAACAACAGAGTAAAAGCCTGCAGATTTTCAATGCTGCCGTACAGGGAACAGGACTGGCTGACAAACGTTCCTCTTTACGCTGTTTCTGAATGGATTGATAGAGTCGAATAGTTATCCTGCACTATTTCATACGATTTATTTGACAAAAAAGCGAGATATTCTGCTTTATAAGTATGAGAAGAATATTTTGTGCTTTGTTTTGTATTGTCCTTCTTGTCTCCTGTTCCTTCGAGATAAAGAGAACTGTCACGGTATCTTTATACGATGAGCTGACCTGGGAGCAGGTCACAGGGGAGAGCATGTGGTACAAGCTCAGGTACTTCGACGGCGAGAGTGTCCATACGGAGTATCTCGGCTACGACGAAAAGAGCGTGAGTGTGGAGGTCTCTCCCTCGTCGCTCTCCGTATTCGCCATCTATCCTCTGGGAACGCTTTCTCCCTTCGGAGGGTTCTCCGACGGAGGAGCGGAGGGGGTAGTGTATCTTTTATCTGAATGGGGGTATTTTGCTTCGATGCTGATCGATGCTGCCGAGTCTTTTCCCCAGGGGGTGGCAGAGCTCAATATAAAGGCGGTGAAGAGAGATAACCCCGACCTCGGGGCAATCAACCGCGAGGCCTTTCTCGCCTCTCTCTTCGAGGGGAGTCTGGCAAAGAGTACGATTAAGCTCAGCCGGAAGTTCAACGTTCCTCTGGAGGGTGTTCTCAGCGGCTACTGGGTCAGTCTTTTCTCCCATTCATATTCGTTTACTCTCAACTCCACAGGAGACGGGGAGACTCTCTCCCTTCTCCCCGGTGTCTGGTACTACCTGAACGAGGACAGGAAGATGATGCTCGAGATAGTATTGACTGACGACGGGGAATACAGGGTCAAGCACAAGGCGAAGCCCAAATGGAGTTGAAGAGAGACTTCTTTCATCCTAGAATACGGCTATGGAATCGCTAAGAGAACTCTACAGAATAGGCTACGGGCCGTCCTCATCACATACGATGGGACCCAGAAGTGCTGCAGAAAGATTTATCAGGGAACATTCCGACGTAAAGAGCGTCGGCGTCGAGCTTTACGGCTCTCTGGCCGCAACAGGAAAGGGCCACCTTACAGACAAGGCCATTATGTCCGTGATGAAGGACAATGGAATCGAGGCTGCAATCAGCTGGCATCCGTCGGAGTTCAAGTCTTTTCATCCCAACGCAGTTACGTTCATCTCCGGTGACATTTCAGATACCTATTACTCCGTAGGCGGAGGAAAGATTGTGAAGGAAGGCGAGAAGGGGGAGGCTGACGATACTGTCTATCCCTTCCTGATTCTGGGCGACATGGAGAAGATGCTCAATTACTGTGACTATCACGGCTATCAGATGTGGGAGGTTGCAGTTGAGTACGAGGGCGAGGCCATTCTCGACTATGCCGGCGAGGTATGGGATGTCATGAAGGCCGCCATAAAAAGAGGTCTTGAGAACGAAGGTGTTCTCCCCGGAGGTCTCAAGCTTCAGAGGAAGGCGTGCCTTTCTCATGCAAAGTCTGTTGATTTCGCGGGTAGCCTGGGAAATACCTCCCGTGCGCTTTCCTTCGCACTCGCTGTCAGCGAGGAGAACGCGGGAGGCGGCAGGATAGTCACTGCTCCGACATGCGGAAGCTGCGGTGTTCTTCCCGGCGTTCTCTACTACCTGCAGCAGGAGTATAAGATTCCCGAGATAAGAATTCAGAGGGCGATCCTCACTGCGGGACTTGTGGGGAATATCGTGAAGTCGAACGGATCCATAAGCGGTGCCGAAGTGGGTTGCCAGGGCGAAGTCGGAGTTGCATGCGCCATGGCGGGAGCCGCTGCCTCGCAGCTTCTCGGAGGCTCCGTCCATCAGGTTGAATATGCTGCGGAGATGGGACTCGAGCATCATCTGGGGCTTACATGTGATCCCCTTATGGGTCTTGTACAGGTCCCGTGTATTGAACGCAATGCCATGGCGGCAATGAGGGCCATCGACCATGCGTCCTTTGCCCTCATGAGCGACGGCCGCCACAAGGTCAGCTTCGATGATGTTGTTGAAGTCATGATGGAAACCGGAACTGCCATTCCGTCCCTCTACAGAGAGACGAGCAAGGGGGGACTGGCAAAGGTTGTAGAGAGTGCGGAAGACTGAAAGAAATGATTCAACGGAGAGTGCGGAATATACAGCCTTTGTAGTTAAGGTTTACATACTTCGTAGCTTGTTGATAGTTTCAGAGTCTGAAAAGGGCGAGGCTCAGAGCTGATATCCAGTGCCCGGGGATGTCGTTGTTCAGAACTATACTAGATCCGTTGTATTCGAAAGAGAGTCAACCTGAGGTCGTCTGACTATATCAGAAGAAGTGCAATGAGTGCGCTTATGCAGCTGATTCCTGATGTAAGCGGAAGTCCCCATCCCAGAAACGATATTATTACTGCAACGACAAAGCCGATGAGTGAGGGGATGAATGAGCCTGTGGCACTGAGGATGGCGGGGAACGTGAGGGCGGCAAGCGTCACATATGGTGCGTAGAAGAGGAAGGAACGGAAGAATACGTTCTTTATGGGCTTCTTCAGTAGAAGAAGGGGAATCACTCTTATAAGGTATGTGACAAGAGCTATTGTTGCTATCGAGATGTAGATGTATCTGTCACTCATCGATTTTCTCCAGTGTATTCTCCCTTATCGGGAAGAAGACGGCGCATAGGGATGCAACGACTATCGTTATGATGATCACCTTCATGCCTGATGAAACAGAGGAAAATCCATCAAGCTTTTCAAAGGAAAGACTCAGCAGTGCGGAGACGATGACGGCTCCTGCGATTACCGGGTTCTCCTTTGCCGGAGGGATGATTATCGCAAGAAACATTGCGTAGAGGGCGAGAGAGAGCGCAGATGTGAGGACGGAGGGCAGTATTTCGCCCATCAGGCCGCCGAGTGCCGTTCCGAGCACCCAGCCCGGGCACGCGAGTGACATTGCGCCTATATTGTACATCGGATTCAACGGGTATCGGCGGGAGGAGGCAAGGCCGAATATCTCATCGGTGATACCTGTTGCAATAAGCATCCTCTTTGCCCCTCCGGTTGATGGAGAGAGTCTTACGGCGAGGGCTGCACTCATTAAGAGGTAGCGGAGGTTGATGACGACGGTGGAGAGTGCGAGCTCCCAGAGAGAGCCACCTTCTGCCATGATCTCTATCGCGGCCGCCTGACCTGCGGATGTGTAGTTAAGAGCGCTCATGAGAGCACTCTGATACCACTTGATCCCTGCGTTCGAAGCGTTTATTCCGAGTGTAAAGGAGACTGCAAAATAGCCGACGGCGACACTCAGGCCGTCAATGAGTCCTCTTCTGAAGTTTTCTTTGTTATCTGACATATTACCGCTAAGGAGGCCCGCCGGGGCCTCCTCATATCATCCCTTTACGACAATGTTCACGAGCTTTCCGGGAACGACGATTTCCTTCACCGTCTCCTTTCCGTCCGTCCATTTTTTCACATTTTCGTCATCTCTTGCAGCGGCAAGGAGCTCATCCTTTCCCGCCGTACTCGGCATCGAGATTCTGCTTCTCACCTTGCCGTTGATCTGCACGACGAGCGTGATCGTGTCGTCCTTGGTCTTCTCTTCGTCGTATGACGGCCACTTTGCAAGTGCGACACTCGGTTCGTGCCCGAGCTTTTCCCAGAGCTCCTCGGCAAGGTGCGGAGTGTACGGTGAGAGCAGAAGAACAAGGTTCTCGATACAGACAAGTGGAAGATAGGGAGCGCGTGTGAGCTCGTTTACGAATACCATCATCTGTGATATTGCGGTATTGAAGGCGAGAGATGCCGTATCATCGCTTACCTTCTTGATTGTCTTATGCATAAGGGAGTCGAGCTCCTTTGACGGAGCCTCATTCTTAATCTCCTTTTCGGTTGCAAGTTTCCAGACCTTCTCGATGAAGCGGTAGACGCCGATGAAGCCGGCAGTCGCCCATGGCTTGCTCTCCGTGAGGGGACCCATGAACATCTCGTACATCCTGACTGAATCCGCACCGTAGTCGCGGATGTAGTCGTCGGGGTTGATGACGTTCTTGAGCGACTTGCTCATCTTTGCAATGACCTGTGTCAGTTCCTCTCCGTCATCCTGTGCGTAGTACTTTCCGTCCTTCTCTATAATGCTGTCGGAGGGAACGAGGGACTTGTTCTTCCTCTGGTATGCAAAGGACGTGATCATGCCCTGGTTGACAAGTCTCTGGAAGGGCTCTGGTGTCGAAAGATACCCCAGGTCGTAGAGGACATGGTGCCAGAAGCGTGAATAGAGAAGGTGGAGTACAGCGTGTTCTGCGCCGCCGACATATAAAGATACCGGCATCCAGTATTTCTCCTTCTCCTCGCCGACGAAGCGTTCTGTGTTCTTCGGGTCGATGTATCTGAGGAAGTACCAGCATGATCCCGCCCACTGCGGCATCGTGTTCGTCTCTCTCTTCGCCTCTCCTCCGCACTGCGGACAGCGGCAGTTGACCCACTCGTCGACCTTGCTCAGGGGGCTGTCTCCGGTACCGCTGGGCTCGTACTTCTTCACCTCGGGGAGTGTCAGCGGAAGCTGATCCTCCGGAAGCGGTACTATACCGCATTTCGGACAGTGTACGAGAGGAATTGGCTCACCCCAGTAGCGCTGACGTGAGAAGACCCAGTCTCTGAGTTTGTAATTAACGGCCTTATGACCGCATTTATGCTCTTCAAGGTATGCAAGAACCTTCTCGATGGCATCTTTCTTGTTCAGACCGTCGAGCCATTCGGAGTTGACGTGAACGCCGTCTTCTGTCCATGCCCGGGTCTGTACGTCAACCTCGCTCTTCAGAACCTCGACTATCGGGAGGTTGAACTTCCTGGCAAACTCCCAGTCCCTCTCGTCGTGAGCCGGAACTGCCATGATGGCGCCGGTGCCGTAGGAGATGAGGACGTAGTCTGCTATCCAGATGGGGAGCTTCTTGCCGCTGAGAGGGTTGATGGCGTAGGAGCCGGAGAAGACACCGGTCTTCTCCTTTGCAAGGTCGGTTCTCTCGAGGTCCGACTTGTGCTTGACCTCGTCAATGTATTTTTCGACGGCTTCTTTCTGACCGGGGGTCGTGAGCTTCTCCCTCAGAGGATGCTCGGGTGCGATGACCATGTATGTGGCGCCGAAGAGTGTGTCGCAGCGTGTCGTGTAGACTTCGAGCTTCTCGTCGCTGTTTTCGAGCTGGAAGAATACACTAGCGCCTTCACTGCGTCCGATCCAGTTGCGCTGCATTGCCTTCACCGATTCCGGCCAGTCGAGAGAGTCGAGACCTTTGAGAAGTTCTTCGGCATAGGCTGTTATTCTGAGCATCCACTGTCTTATGTTCTTCTTCTCGACCTTTGTCCCGCAGCGTTCGCATCTGCCTTCCTTCACCTCCTCGTTGGCAAGTCCCGTCTTGCAGGAGGGACACCAGTTGATAGGAGTGAATGCCTCATATGCAAGTCCTTTCTTGTAGAGCTGGAGGAAGATCCACTGTGTCCAGCGGTAGTAGTCCTCATCACATGTCGAAATCTCTCTGTCCCAGTCGTATGAGAAGCCGAGAGATTTTATCTGGCGGCGGAAGTTCTCTATATTGCGCTGTGTAGTTACATACGGGTGTGTTCCCGTCTTGATGGCATAGTTCTCGGCAGGAAGGCCGAAGGAGTCGAATCCCATGGGATGGAGGACGTTATAGCCGTTCATCCTCAGATAGCGTGAATAGATATCTGTCGCAGTGTATCCTTCGGGGTGTCCGACGTGAAGGCCGGCTCCTGACGGGTACGGGAACATATCGAGGACGTATGCCCTCCTGTCCTTCGGGACGCTTTCGTCCTCGTTCGTCTTGAATGTCCTGTTTTCTTCCCAGTACTTCTGCCACTTGGGCTCTATTTTATCAAATGGATACTTGCTCATGCGGTGAGTATAACAACAAAGAAAACAAAATGCCATAAGAGCCGCCCTTGCCGGGGACGGCCGGTCAGGGCGAAAAAATAAATACAATTATTTGATATCACTCAATTTTTTGGGCTATACTCAGATATATGGCATATGATGAAAGTAATATCAGGACACTGTCGAGTATCGAGCATATCCGACAGCGCCCGGGAATGTACATCGGACGGCTGGGAAACGGAAGCCATCCCGATGACGGAATCTACATTCTTCTTAAAGAGGTTATAGACAATTCCATAGACGAGTTCATGGAAGGACACGGTTCGCGTATCAGCGTGACGCTTGAAGGCAGCAAATGCTCTGTCAGAGACTTCGGACGCGGCATTCCGCTCAAGAAGGTCATCGAATGTGTCTCCGTCATCAATACGGGTGCAAAGTACGACAATGAGGCCTTCCAGTATTCCGTCGGCCTCAACGGCGTCGGCACCAAGGCCGTCAACGCACTCAGCAGGTTCTTTGAAATAACAAGCTACAGAGACGGGGAGTTCATGTATGCCTCATTCCAGCGCGGTGTTCTCAAGAAGAAGAACTCGGGAAAGACGGAGGAGGCCAACGGCACTCTTGTCTCGTTCATACCCGACGACAGCAGAGATATCTTCGGTGAATATGCCTACAACGAAGAATTCGTGACGGAGAGACTCTGGAACTATGCCTACCTCAACAAGGGTCTCACCATCGACTTCAATAAGAAGATAATCCGCTCGCAGGGCGGCCTCATGGATCTCGTGAAGAAGACTCTCGGGGACACGGGACTCTATCCTCTCATAAACTTCAAGAACCAGCACCTGGAATTCTCCTTCACACATACAGACGGCTACGGCGAGAAGTACCACAGCTATGTCAACGGCCAGTACACCTCCGACGGAGGAACGCACGAGGCTGCATTCAAGGAAGGAATCCTTAAAGGCATAAACGAGTTTTTCCATAAGTCATGGGCCGCTCCCGAGATCAGGGACGGTATTGTGGCGACAGTCGCCATCAAGATCATGAATCCCGTCTTCGAAAGTCAGACGAAGAACAAGCTCGGCAACACCGACGTCAGAAGCTGGATAGTGGCCGAAGTCAAGGAGGCCGTCGTCGACGCCCTTATGAAGAACAAGGAGATTGCGAAGGGCCTTGAGGACAAGATCATCAACAACGAACGCGTGCACAAGGAGGAGGCCGCCCTCAAGAACGGCGCAAAGGAGAAGAGCAAGCGCGTCGCGATCAATATTCCGAAGCTCAAGGAGTGCCGCTATCATCTGAACTCCTATCCGCAGGCCCATAAGGACGATGCGGAGAACTCGATGATATTCCTCACCGAGGGAGACAGTGCTGCCGGAACGATCACGAAGAGCCGTAACGCCGACACCCAGGCCGTCTTCGCCCTCAGGGGTAAGATCGTCAACGTATACGGAAAGAAACGTATCGAAATATATAATAACGAGGAACTCTACAATATGATGATCGCCCTCGGAATCGAGGACAGCACCGAGAACCTGCGCTACGGAAAGGTCGTCATAGCAACCGATGCCGATGTCGACGGCTTCCATATCCGCATACTCCTCATGACATACTTCTTCACATACTTCGAGGATATCATAAACCAGGGACGCCTCTACATTCTCGAGACACCTCTCTTCAGGGTGAGAAACAAGAAGGAGAATGTCTACTGCTACTCGGAGAAGGAGAGGGACGAGGCACTCTCCAGAATACGCGGAGCCGAGGTCACAAGGTTCAAGGGTCTGGGGGAGATCAGCCCCTCGGAATTCAAGGATTTCATCGGAGAGAACATCAAGCTGCTTCCCGTCACATACGAGAACCTCGCCGAGATAAAGAACGACCTTTCGTTCTATATGGGTGACAATACACCGACGAGAAGAGAATTCATCATGGAGAACTTAATCTGATGGCCAGAGCGGAAAGACTATATAAGGATTACTATCTTGAATATGCATCATACGTCATCAGGGAAAGGGCCATCCCCGACCTCCTCGACGGCTTCAAACCTGTAC
>CAVACS010000011.1:0-406 GCA_963587105.1 Anaerovoracaceae bacterium
GTATTACGGCAATAATCATATATTGAAAGATGTTGATCTGACAGTAAACGACGGGGACTTTCTGACTCTTCTCGGACCCTCGGGGTGTGGTAAGACTACAATGCTCAGGATCCTCGCGGGACTCGAGAATCCTCAGAAGGGAACGATAACAATCGACGGAGACCTTGTCGTCGATTCAGACGAGGCTTTTTATCTCTCTCCATCGAAGAGGGGCCTGAACCTTGTCTTCCAGTCATATGCGCTCTGGCCTCATATGACGGTATATAACAACATCGCATTCGTGCTCCAGGTTGCAAAGACACCGAAGGAAAAGATTCCACAGATGGTCCAGGAGGCATTGGACAAGATGCAGATCGGCCAGTTCGCCAACCGTTATCCGAGTGAGCTCTCGGGTGGTCAGCAGCAG
>CAVACS010000011.1:416-27544 GCA_963587105.1 Anaerovoracaceae bacterium
CAGCAGCAGAGGATCGCCATTGCACGCTCGATCGTCAATAACCCCAGGCTTCTTCTTCTCGACGAGCCTCTTTCAAACCTTGATGCTAAACTCCGCATCGACATGAGAGGGGAGCTTAAAAGACTCCATCAGGAACTGGGAACGACTGTTGTCTATGTCACACACGACCAGGTCGAAGCCCTTACAATGTCGACACGTATCGCCGTCTTCTTTAACGGCGTTCTGACACAGGTGGACACACCGGTAAACCTCTATCAGAACCCGCTGACGATGGAGGTTGCAGACTTCATCGGTAATCCGAAGATCAACTTCGTCAAAGCGGAAGGTGAGGCTCTCGAAGGGGTTCTTGAAACGACAAGTCCTCTTGGGAAGCTGGTATTTTCAAAGCTCTATCACGGGCCGCAGGGCAGGTTTGACTGTACTCTCGGTATAAGACCGGAGATGATCAGACTCGATAAGAACGGCGATATCGAGGGAACGATACGCTCATCCCAGCCCGCGGGAAGCGAAAGCCTTATACAGGTGCAGGTAAGAGACCAGATCCTGCTTGTTAAGTGTATCGGGCTTGCTTCATACAAAGAGGGGGATAAGGTCCGCATCTCGGTAGACCCGGACTTCATCAATGTTTACGAGTCCGGAAACGGGACTCTCATCAAGAATTCAGCGGCGGCACTGGCCTGACCGCTTATATAGATCCAAAGGGAGGATTATATGAAAAAAGTATTGCTTATGCTGTTGGTAATGCTCGGCATTACGACAATGCTCTTTGCTCAGGGAAGCAAGGAAGCAGCTCCAGTGGCTGACGAAAACGCGGTTTCTGCCGAAGAGCAGTGGGCGATCGACAACGGTCTCTATGAAGATGAGACCATGGATGAACTTTATGAAAAGGCAAAGCTGGAGACTGGAAGCATGGTCGTTTACACTATCTCCAGCCGCACCGAGAAAGCTGCAAAAGCCTTCATGAGTGAGTATCCCGGACTTGATGTCGTCGTCTACAACATCTCAAGTGACGAACTCAAGGAGAAATTCCAGAGAGAGTATGAAGCCGGCATCGACGGGGCTGACCTCATTCATTCGAAGGAAGTTCTCGGTGATTACAAGGTAGACTTCTTCGATACAGGAATTCTTCATAACTACATGCCGGATTCCATCTACGGCAACGTAGACGAACGCTTCAAGACGATGACTCCGTTCATCATAGAGGCCCTTACATGGTTCTATAACACTGAGAGTGGAAAGCCTCTTGAAAACTGGTGGGAGCTGACAGATCCCAAGAACAAGGGAAAGTTCGTCGTCCAGGATGCAGCAGACAACACGGCATATCTTGCTGTATACACCCTCTTTACACAGCATCCTGAAGATATGGAAAGATCTTACAAGGAATACTACGGCACAGATATCGTTCTTGATAAAGATGAACCCAATGCAGGTTATGCATTCATAAAGAGAATGGAAGCCAACAGCCCGATCAACGCAGACCGCAGCGACGAAGTTGTCCAGCTTGTCGGAACAAAAGGACAGGCTAATCCTCCGGTCGGCTATGCTTCATCCGTCAAGGTACGCAAGGGCGCTGAGAACAACTGGGCTCTGGACTACAACCAGGACGTAGAGCCGTCGAGCGGAATGTATGTTCTCAACTTCTTCGGTATCGTCAACAACTGTAAGCACCCCAACATCGCCAAGATGTTTATCCGCTATCTCATGGGCGGTGACGACGGACAGGGTGTCGGATACACACCGTTCGGTACAACAGGTACATGGTCGGTCAGACCCGAGTGTCCGCCTTCGGAAGGTAATGCACCTCTTGATGAAGCATTGGCTAAGTATTATACGCCTGACTACAACTACATCTACGAGCATTACATCGAAGTTCGTGACTACTATATTGCACATCTCCAGCGATAATGGCGGAAGATTCTGTACTCTGCGGAACTCTGACGGGTTCCGTATTTTTTTGATGAATAGATTAATTGTTTTTCTCAAAAAGAATTAAGTTGTATGAAAGCAAACATCAACTCTTTTAAAAGAGTCCCCATTATTTCATTGAAGGAGTCCTCTTCTGCCCTGATAGGGTGATAATGCAATGAAGAACACTTCTTATCTGAAGAAGTATGGCTTTATCACCCGAAGCGGTAACAACAGAAGTGGAATGTGGAATGTGCTTTGAAAAGGTTCACCCTCCACATCTATCAAGACAGAGAGGAGGGTGTTTCCGTTTAACTGTAGTCATTATATCTCATTTTTCATTTACGGCAAGAAGAAAATCCGGGGCGGTTTTTTACCAGAAAATAGAGGCATGCTTCTTCTTCCTTTCTTATCGTGTTCTTCTTATTGAGCTTTATAATTCTTTGCGTTTTTGACAATTACGGCCTTGGCGGGAGGAGGCTGTGAATTATACCTCAAAATAATCGTTAACAATTTATAGATATTTAATTGACTATACCAGATGATAATTGTATATATTTACACGGAAAGCAATCACGATTGAAAAAATCGTACGCCATAAGGAGATTATATGAGAAAAGCAATGGCTGTTCTTATCGCACTCTTTCTTGTTTTCGCTGCAGTATCATGCACGGGAAAGAGTGCTTCCGGATCAAGTGCCCAGACAGCAGCAAGTGCTGTCACTACAACAACTACTACGGCAACAGAGACAGCGTCTCAGGCTGTCATGAAAGCCGACGATGTAAAGGAAGAAGAGACATCAGCCCCTGTTGAAACTAAGACAGAGACAGCATCACTCAAGACAAAGGGCGAGTACTCACTCGGCATGGGCGTCGTCTTCAGCGACAACCACACAGACGAACAGGCTGCATATGACGCAGTTGTAGCAGTCGTAGTCACAGACAGCGAGGGAAGGATCGTAGAGTGCAGAATCGACGATGCACAGAACAAGATGAGCACCGATGCGATCGACAGCTCGAAGGAATTCAGAAGCAAGAAGGAACTCGAGTTCGATTACAACATGGTCAAGTATTCCGAGGCTCAGTATGAATGGTTCGAGCAGGTTGCAGCATTCGAGAACTATGTTGTCGGAAAGACAGCAGAAGAGGTCGAGGCAATCGAGACAAGAGTCAGAACAGCTGACGAGCCACATCCGGGCTATGTAGTTGCAGCAGACGAGACACTCTTTGCCCAGTGCTCCATCCAGATTACAGAGTTCAAGGAAGCAGTCGTGAAGGCATGCAATGACAGCAAGGCTCAGAGCTTCACAACAAGTGACGGTTCATTCTCACTCGGTCTCAAGCTTGAGAGCACAGCAGAGGAGACGACAGCTCCGACAGACGATAAGGACGGATCGATCAAGATGTACGTCGACTTCGGCGCTGCAGTTGTTGATAAGAACGGTGTTATACTGGCCTGCCTGACAGATGCAATCCAGCCTGTATTCACAGTTGACTCAGACCTTGAGATCACATCCTCTTCATACAAGGGAACAAAGAAGGAACTCGAGTACGACTACAACATGGTCAACTATTCTGAAGCGACAAACGAGTGGTTCGAACAGGCAAAGGCATTCGAGGACTACTGCGTAGGAAAGACAGCCCAGGAGGTTGCATCCCTTCCGACGAGAGTCAGAACAGATGCTGAGCCTCACCCGGGCTATGTCGTAACGACAGACGAGACACTCTTTGCCCAGTGCTCCATCCAGATTACCTCATTCAAGAGCGTGATCAGTAAAGCGGCGGCCGCTGCAACCCCCGAGAAGGGTGAGGAAACATACTCCCTCGGCATGGGCGTCGTCTTCAGCGACAACCACACAGACGAACAGGCTGCATATGACGCAGTTGTAGCAGTCGTAGTCACAGACAGCGAGGGAAGGATCGTAGAGTGCAGAATCGACGATGCACAGAACAAGATGAGCACCGATGCGATCGACAGCTCGAAGGAATTCAGAAGCAAGAAGGAACTCGAGTTCGATTACAACATGGTCAAGTATTCCGAGGCTCAGTATGAATGGTTCGAGCAGGTTGCAGCATTCGAGAACTATGTTGTCGGAAAGACAGCAGAAGAGGTCGAGGCAATCGAGACAAGAGTCAGAACAGCTGACGAGCCACATCCGGGCTATGTAGTTGCAGCAGACGAGACACTCTTTGCCCAGTGCTCCATCCAGATTACAGAGTTCAAGGAAGCAGTCGTGAAGGCATGCAATGACAGCAAGGCTCAGAGCTTCACAACAAGTGACGGTTCATTCTCACTCGGTCTCAAGCTTGAGAGCACAGCAGAGGAGACGACAGCTCCGACAGACGATAAGGACGGATCGATCAAGATGTACGTCGACTTCGGCGCTGCAGTTGTTGATAAGAACGGTGTTATACTGGCCTGCCTGACAGATGCAATCCAGCCTGTATTCACAGTTGACTCAGACCTTGAGATCACATCCTCTTCATACAAGGGAACAAAGAAGGAACTCGAGTACGACTACAACATGGTCAACTATTCTGAAGCGACAAACGAGTGGTTCGAACAGGCAAAGGCATTCGAGGACTACTGCGTAGGAAAGACAGCCCAGGAGGTTGCATCCCTTCCGACGAGAGTCAGAACAGATGCTGAGCCTCACCCGGGCTATGTCGTAACGACAGACGAGACACTCTTTGCCCAGTGCTCCATCCAGATTACCTCATTCAAGAGCGTGATCAGTAAAGCGGCGGAGAATGCAGACTGAGCGTTTTCTGACTAAAGTAATGCCGAGGGTAGCCCTGCTTCTCCTCGGCTTGATTATATTACTGCCGTCCTGCAGGAAGGCACAAAGCGGGGAGAGCGGAGTCTCTCCCTCCTCGTCTTCCGTCTCCGTAAAGCCTCAGGGAAGGGCGTACTTCGACCTCTTCGACACCGTCTCTTATATCTACTCATATAAAGGGGACGGCGAGGAGGAGTTTCTCGAGAATGCCGATGAGGCGTACTACACGCTTCTCAGGTTTCACAGGCTCTTCGACATCTATCACGAGTACGAGGGGATCAACAACCTCTGTACAATCAACTCCAATCCGGGAGTGGAGATCGAGGTCGATGACGAGATAATCGAATTTCTCGATTATGCCCGGAAAATGAGTGAAGTAACCGGGGGCCGTATGGATGTCATGATGGGTTCCGTTCTCTCCATCTGGCATGATGCCAGATACAGCGAAGAGCCTTATCTTCCGTCTTCCGGGGAGCTTGAGGAAGCAGATAGATACACCGGATTCGATTTTCTCGAGATAGACAGGGAGAAGAAGACGGTGAAGCTCCTCTCCGATAAGGCTTCTCTCGATGTCGGAGCACTCGGAAAGGGCTATGCGGCGGAGAAGGCCGCAGAGGTTCTGGAGGAGAAGGGGGTGGAGAGCTACGTTCTCAACATCGGCGGTAATATAAGGATAATAGGAAGCAAAACTGACGGTTCCGGCTGGCGCACAGGCGTCAAGGACCCGAAGAATCCCGACTCGGCTTTTGTCGTTGTTCTTTCTCTCAAGGACACAAGCTGCGTCACAAGCGGAAGCTATGAGCGTTATTTCACAGTCGACGGAGTGAGGTACTCACACATCATCGACCCGGAGACGCTCTATCCCGCCCGGTATTTTGACTCCGTGACCGTTGTCACGAAGAACAGCGCACTTGCCGATGCTCTATCGACTGCACTTTTCTGTATGCCGTACGAAGAGGGAGCATCTCTGGCCTCGAGTCTCTCTGTTGACGTCGTCTGGGTATTCACAGACGGCTCTGTCAGATATACCGAGGGCATAAAGGCGCTGCTTATAGAATAGAAATTTCATAGAGGAGGGCATTAGATGCTTTTCAAGAAGAAGATATCTGCTGTACACGTTCCCCACTGCAAGTCCACCCAGGACAAGATGAGCATACGTGTTCCGCTCCCGGAGAGTGTAACGATTCCGATGAAGATGCATTCGGGAGCTCCTGCAGTTCCCGTGGTAAGTGCAGGCGACCATGTTTATATAGGGACCCTGATCGCAAAGCCCGGAGAGGGAAGAGTCTCCTCCCCTGTCCATGCCTCGATAAGTGGCACGGTCTTTGCTGTAAGCGCCTCGTCCATCACGATAAAGAGCGACGGCAAAGGGGAGAAGGATCCGTCTCTATCTGCTCCCGTGCTCGAAACACTCGATGATTTTCTCACCGGGTGCCTCAATTCCGGCATCGTGGGACTCGGCGGCGCGGCATACCCGCTTCACGGAAAGTGGGAGGCTCTCAGAAAGAACAGAATAGAGACGGTTCTCATCAACGGCGCGGAATGCGAGCCGTACTGCACGGCAGACAACCGCACTATGATCGAAGATGCCGACTGGATAAAGAAGGGTATCGGGATACTGAAGAAGTTTGCCTCTCCCAAAGAGTTCGTAATCGGAATCGAGAACAACAAAATGGAGGCTATAAACCACCTGAGTGAAGTCTTCAAGGATGACCCTGCTGTAAGGGTCCTCCCGCTAGAGAGCGTCTACCCCCAGGGTGCGAAGCAGGTTCTTCTCTGGAATGCAACGGGAAAGGTTGTAAAGGCGGGCGAAAGACTTGCCTCCCTCGGTGTCATAATCACCAATGTCACGACGCTTGCGAAGATGGCCGAGTATTTCGAAACGGGGCTTCCCCTTGTCGAGAAGACTATCTCCGTCGACGGCACGGCCGTAAAGGAGCCGAAGAACATCGTAGTTCCCGTCGGAACAAGCTTCAGATACTGCCTCGAGATGTGCGGCGGCTTCAAAGCGACACCAGTCAAGGTTCTCGACGGCGGCCCGATGATGGGTAAGGCTGTCGAAAGCCTCGATGAAGTCGTCGTCAAGGCAACCTCCGCTGTTGTCGCCATGGACGAAAAGGAAGCATATACAGAGAGCGAGAGTGCATGCATTCACTGCGGAAGGTGTGTAGATGCCTGTCCTCTCAACCTCAACCCCTGGCTCTTCAGCGATGCACTTGAAGAGAATGATGAGGATAAGAGGGAGCTTATATTGAGAAAGGCCGACATCAACACGTGCATGGAATGCGGATGCTGTGCATTCGTATGCCCGGCTCACAGGCCTCTTGTCGCGAACAACATAAAAGGAAAGAACTTCCTCAGAGGGAGGAAAAAGTAATATGGAAGAATATAAACTCAATACATCTCCTGCTCCTCATTTCCATGACAGAAGCAGCACAACGCGGATCATGCTCGATGTCATCATCGCGCTTCTTCCAGCCTCTGCTGCCGCTCTCGTCATATTCGGTCTTAAGGCACTTCTTCTTATTCTCACCTGTGTCATATCCTCTGTTGTCTTCGAGTCGCTCTTCTGTCTCATCACAAAGAGAAAGAATACAGTGGGGGATCTCTCGGCAGTAGTTACGGGACTGCTTCTTGCCCTCAATCTCGGAACCGAGGTCTCTCTCTACGAGGCAGTCGTCGGAACTGCCGTTGCAGTCCTGATTGCAAAGTGCCTCTTCGGAGGACTCGGACGCAACTGGGCCAATCCCGCGATCACGGGTCGTGTATTCATGCTCGAGACCTTCCCGTCAGTGACGTCGTTCACCTCTCCGGCCGCCGTCGAACTTGTCTCTACGGCAACTCCTCTCGTGCTTCTGAAAGGGGGAGATATGTCGGCTCTCCCTTCATGGACGGAGATGCTCCTGGGCCTCCACGGAGGAACGATCGGCGAGACATGTATCGCGGCTCTCGTCATCGGCTGGATATATCTTTCCGTCCGCGGTGTGATTAAGTGGTATGTGCCGCTATCATATATCCTTACTGTATTTGTGCTCTATCTTGTATCGTCACTCTCACTCGAGAAGGCCCTCTACGAGATACTCTCGGGCGGTCTCTTCCTCGGTGCCGTCTTCATGGCGACTGACTATGTCACAACCCCGGTAACAAAGAAGGGGAAGGTCGTCTTCTGCCTTTGTGCGGGAATACTGACCTTCATAATCAGAGAGTACATGGCACTTCCGGAGGGTGTATCGTTCTCGATTCTCATCATGAACATCTTCACGCCTCTCATCGAGAAGTGCACGCACACAGTTGCGCTTGGAGGAACAAGCTATGTCAAATAAGAAGGACCTTATAGTAATACTGGGTGTACTTATCATAGGAGTGGCGCTTCTATCGGTACTCAATATATTCACAGCCCCGGTTATCGAGGAGAACAGAGCGGGGGCCGAGACAGCGCCTCTCTACGCCGTCATGAGTGACGCCTCCGGCTTCGAGAAGCTCACGCTTGAGAATCTTCCATCCACAGTCTACGAAGTGTGGAAGGAGAAGAGCGGGAAGGGCTACGTTGTGAGATGCTCGACGAACAAGGGCTTTACCGGAAAGGATATTCTCATAACAGTTGCAGTCTCAGAAGAGGGAATTGTCACAGGAATAAACCTCGACGAATATCCGGAGACGAAGGAGTTCGGCTCCGACTATCCGCTCTCATATATCGGAGAGAATTCGACGCTCTCGGGAGTCGAAATCGTCAGCGGCGTCACATACTCCTCGTCGGCTTTCAAGGGCGCGGTCAGAGATGCATTCGAGGCTCTTACCTCGAGCGGTCTTGTCAGGGCAGTCGAGAAGGAGCCGGAGCAGATTTATGAAGAGTCTCTTCTGAAGTTCTTCGGTGAGGCGCTCACTCCCAAGGGGCTTCTTGTTGCCGAAGAGTTCACATCATCCGTCCCCGGCGTGAGAAAGGCATACAAGGCCGGAAACGGGAGCGCAGTCTGCTACTGGGTGGAAGAAGGCGGCGAGAACTACACTGTAGTGGCATCACGCTACTCGTCTGTTGTCTACGACAAGGACGAAAAGGAGACGGATGCTCTCACGCAATCGACAAGGAAAGCTCTTGAGGAAGAAACTCTTGCATCCACAAAGGATGAGAGCAGCAAGGACCTGAAGAAGGTGAAGAAGCTTGATTCTCTTTCGGATAGTGCTGTTTTCACACCCCTTTCACTTTCCGGTATCTACTCGAGTGTCACTTCGGCATGGAGTGTCAGTGACAAAGGCGGGGAATATCTGGGCTTTACCTGCCGCCCGTACGGCTTCGGGAATGAGACGATGGTGATCTACATACTCCTCACTTCTGACGGAAAGATTGCCGGACTCTCCGTCAAGGAGCTCATCATCGAAGGCGATTACTATTCCTCATACACCCTTCCGGACAACTACTACACATCCCTGAGCGGCCTCGATTCCTCCTGGAGCGGGGATGAGGCACTCATCAGCGGTGCAACACTCTCGTCCGATGCCGTAAAGGACGCAATAAACGATGCATTCGATGCATACAGACTTCTCAAGGGAGGTAACTGATATGGATAAAAGTAATAGACTCATGATGATTCTCTCGCTCTCTTCAGTGCCGGCTCTTGCCTTCTCCGTCTCGCTTGATGTGGCACTCGGACTCGGCATCTATACATTGATAGCACTTGCTCTCACCACGGCCATCTCTTATCCGCTCTCGAAGACGGTATCGAAAAAGGCCTCAGTTGCAGTTGCTCTTCTGGTTTCGGTAGTTGTGGTATCGGCTCTGATGATGATTGTGGAAGCCTTCAGAAGCGAGATCTACAGTGGAAACGGAACATACTTTGCGCTTTCTGCTGTCAGCGCCCTCATCCTCTCTGCGTTCACAAGAGAAGAAGAAAAGTCATTTTCCGCAACACTCTCGTCATCCCTCCTTACGGGATCAGAGTGGTTTGTCGCACTCGCTCTTACCGCCCTTATCAGGGAGACGATCGGAAAGGGTACGATAATGGGAAATGAGATAGCATTCCTTACACCATACCGCATCACGCTTATTTCAAAGCCCTTCGGAGGCTTTGTTATCTATGCTCTTGTAACGGCAGCCGTCGTTGCAATCGACAGAAAGGGGGAGAAGAAATGAGCATCGGCGAACTTTTTCTGATTCTTACGGGATGCGTATTCTCGTCCAACTACATCCTTGTTCATTACTGCGGAGCAGATACTGCGCTCGCGGGAAGCACGCTCAGTCTGAAAAACAGCGTACTCTATTCGCTCTACCTTGCACTTGTTCTCGTCATCAGCGCGCTTATCATATGGCCGCTCGAGCATTATCTGCTCTCATCCGCTTCTTTTCTGAGACTTCTTCTCTACGTTGTGACGATTCTTCTTGTGACGGCACTTGTGAGCAGAGCAGCCTCAAAGAAGGGCGGTGAGCTCTTCTCTCTCGCGCTCTCGTCATCAATTCTCGGCGCACTCCTTCTTTTCCAGGAGAACGGATACACATTCCTCGAGACGATCTTTGCCGCCATCGGGACAAGCGCGGGATACCTCCTTGTCTCTCTCGCGCTCTCTTCGGTGAGGGAGAAGGTGAAGGACAGATATGTCCCGTCCGCACTCAGAGGGTGGCTGGTGATGATGATATCTCTTGGCATAATCGCCATGACGGTATACGCTTTCTAGCGTGAAAAGTAAGAAAAGAGGAGGCGCTGTGATCCTCCTTGCCGCCGTCGTCACTCTCTCCTCTCTCCTCTTCTTCGTCTTCCGGACGGGGGAGACGGGGGACTCTGTCGTTGTCAGAGTCGACGGCAGAGAAGAGGGGGAGTATCCCCTCGGAGTGGATGCTGAATACATTCTCAACGGGGGGACGAACAGGCTCGAGATAAAGAACGGAAGGGCGAGAATGAGAGAGGCTGACTGCCCCGACTCGATATGCATAAAGCAGGGCTGGGTCAGCCGCACCGGGGAGTGCATAACATGTCTTCCGAACAGAGTCGTTGTCGAGGTCGTGAAGGAAAACGACACAGTGGATCTGGTGATATGACAGAAACAAGAAGAATAGCAAGAATGGGGATGCTGACCTCCCTTTCTCTTCTTCTCTCCTATGTGGAGAGCCTTCTGCCCTCGTTCTTCACCATCCCCGGAATAAAGCTGGGGCTGGCGAACACCGCAGTCGTCTTTGCACTCTACACGCTGCCGCTGGCGGATGTATTTCTCGTATCGACAATGAGGGTCTTCATATCGTCATTTCTTTTCGGAAATGTACTCTCGCTTCTCTATTCGCTTTCGGGAGCTCTTCTGAGCCTCGTTGTGATGGCCCTGATGAAGAGGACGGGGATGAGCGTGCAGAGTGTGAGCATCTCCGGTGGTATTGTCCATAATGGAGCGCAGCTTCTTGTTGCTTCTCTTGTGCTGCAGAGTACGGCGCTCAGGTACTATCTGCCGTTTCTTCTCATATCGGGGTCTGTTACCGGCTTCGCGATAGGGGAGGCGGCATCGCTAATTCTCGTTCGTCTCGAAAGGACGGGAGAGCTGACTCTCCTTTCGGGGAAGGACGGAGCCATCTAGCCTCTCCGGCACGCCGCGGCTATAATCAGAAAGGGGAAGAAGGATTATCATATGACAGAGAAGACTATGAAGATGCATAAGATCATCGAGGGACAGAAAGGGAAGGAGTTCTCGCCGAAGTTCTTCGAAACAGAGAGCGGGATGGGGAAGTTCCAGAGGATCATACACCTCGTCACCACGATCTTCGAAATCATGCTCTCCATCGTTCTCGTTGCTGCAGTCCTGGTTTCGATGGTTCATATTCCGTCATTCTTCAGTGAAATACTCAAGGACAGTACGACAGGGCTGAAGAACATCATCAACTACGTCGCAATCATAATCATCATCATCGAGCTCATACATGTTCTGAACCTTCAGAACCTCAGGTCGGTGATAGAGATCCTCATGCTTGCATTCACACGCGAGCTCGTCATCAGGGACTGGGCTATGTGGCAGCTTCTCATAGGAGTCGTGTGCATAGCAGGGCTCTTCGCAACAAGAAAGTACCTCATGCACAGAGGTGAAGACGAGTTCTGATGGCCTCCCTCTCGGTAAAAGGACTCTCTTTCAGATATCCTCGTTCAAACTGTAATGTCCTTTCTGATATCACACTGAAGGTGGAGAAGGGCGAGTTCGTTTCGCTTCTGGGTCCCAACGGCAGCGGAAAGAGTACGCTCGCCCTTATTCTCTCGGGGCTTCTTGATAAAGACGGAGGGGAATGCACACCGGGGCGGGATGAGAGACGCTCTCTCTGCCGCATCGTATTCCAGAATCCTGATAACCAGATAGTCGGGGAGACTGTCGAGGAGGATACGGCATTCGGACCGGAGAATCTCTCGCTCCCGCCGTCCGTTATAAGAAGGCGTGTCGACGAGGCCCTCGAGGCTGTTGCACTCTCAGAGAAGAAGGAGATGAGTCCCTCATCGCTCTCGGGCGGCGAGAAGCAGAGACTCGCGATTGCAGGAGCGCTGGCTCTGAAGCCGGATTATCTCATACTCGACGAAGCGAGCAGCATGCTTGACTCTCCGTCGATTGCATCAATGCTGACGCTTATCAGAAAAGAATGCTCAGAGGGAAGATTGGGAGTTCTCTACATAACCCACCACACAGAAGAGGCTGTACTCTCTGACAGGGTATATATCATAAGGAACGGGAGAACAGTAAAGGAGGGAAAGCCGAGGGATGTCCTTACATACGAGACACTCATTCAGAACTCCCTTCCCGTTCCATATGCCCTCTCTCTTTCGCATTCACTCAATCTCGGCACTCTTCTGACCCTGGAGGAGGTGGAAGAGGAGATCAGAAGGAGGCTGGGAAGATGATAGATATAACACTCGGCCGCATCTGGAAGGGTAAGAGCCCTCTTTCTCTATACGACAGCCGGACGAAGATGGCCTTCCTTCTTGTCTACATAGCCTCCCTCTTCTACTTCTCCTCTATCTCGACACTGCTTTTCTCGGCACTTGTTCTTCTGTCAGTGATTCTCATAAGCAGAATACCTCTCTCATACATAACAAAGGGGCTCCTGAGGCCCTTCATGCTCTTTCTCTTCTTTGCCGTTCTGATTGCCCTTTTCGAGGAGAACGGCCTGAGACGTGCACTTTTCATGCTCTCACGTCTCATTCTTACGGTACTCTCCTCGACAATGCTCAGTCTCACGACAAGGCCTCTCGAGATAGCAAAAGGTATCGAGAAGAGTTTCGGAAAGGGAAAGCTTAAAAAGTCTGTGCGGGTCCTTGCAACAATTATAATGATAGCCTTCCGTTTCCTCCCCATCCTCGTCGACGAAGCAAACAGAATAGCCGACGCCCAGAAGAGCCGCGGCCTTTCCTTCGAGGAGAAGGGGATAGTGAATAAATGCCGCTCATCCCTTCCTCTTCTTGTGCCCCTCTTCGCTTCTGCCTTCTCGAGGGCCGATCAACTGGCCCTGGCAATGGACGCAAGAGGCTACAGCAGCGAAGGATCTACAAGCCTCAGAGTAGTGAGGTACACCATAAGGGACATCCGGCTCTATATAGTTGTGCTTCTCTATGCACTTCTTTCTTTCTCATTCGAGAAGTTTCTCTATATCTAGGAGGACGGGAATGGACATAATACTCAAGGGTGTAAGCTACATCTATCCCGGGGAGGAGAAAAAAGCTCTCAGGGGGATAAACACCGTCTTCAGAGCGGGGACGATAACGGCCGTCATCGGAAGAAGCGGCAGCGGAAAAAGTACGCTGCTGAGTCTCCTCAACGGCATAAGAAAGCCGTCAGAGGGCACAGTCGAATGCGATAAACGCAGAGTAGCCCTTGTCTTCCAGTACCCCGAGAACCAGCTCTTCGAGGAGACTGTGATAAAGGATGTGGAGTTCGGGCCGAAGAACCTTGCTCGTAACAGAGAGGAGAGACGGAGGGATGCAGAAGAGGCCCTCAGGATGGTTGCAATAGGAGAGGAGAAGTGGAATCTTCCACCTTCAGCCCTCTCCGGGGGAGAGAAGAGAAGAGCAGCCCTTGCCGGCGTTCTTGCAATGAATAGAGACGCCCTCGTTCTTGATGAGATATCATCAGGACTCGACGGGGAGGGAAAGAGGATCGTCTTCGACATCCTCATGCGCCTGAGAGACGAAGGGAAGACCATCGTCTTTACGACGCACGATCCCGAGGAGGCCGCTCTCTACGCAGAGCGCACCATCCTCCTCGAGAAAGGAGAGATAAAGAGCGATGGAAAGATAGATGATGCAGCTCTCCTCGATGAGTCATTCATGACAGAGGGCCTCAGACTCAGGGCCATGCTCAAAAAGGACGGGATCGAGGTCGACGGGGCCATGTCGTCGCTCAGGGATTCGATTGAGACTCTTTCTTCTCTTTTAGAGCGGGGATGATATCGAGTCTGACGATTGCGAGGATGAAGGAGAGGAATGCGACAGCTTCGATGACTGCACAGCCCCAGCTTCCCGTCTCGATGTCGTAGACGAGAAGGCATGGCGACTGCACGACCATCAATATCCTTGTAATGCGGAGGTTATGGACCCAGAAGCCCGTTGCCGTACATATAAGCGAGATAGATGGAAGAAGAGATACCGCACCCGTCCATGTGAGGATGCTTGCCCCTATGGAGAGTGCGATTATGAGAAAGAGCCACAATATGCTCGAGGCCCACTTTCTGTCATTGAAGTATGAGACTGTGCTTCGCATTATTCCGATCGAGTTCGTAAGTACTGCAGTATATGCCCCGAGAAGATAGTAGTGCGTCACCCACATGAAGCCCGCTATGAGCTGCAGAACGAGGATCTTCTTCCTGTTCTTGAGCTGGATGGAGAGAATCGAGATGAGAGATGGGATGAAACCTATTGCCTGTACGAAGATGGAATATAAAGTCATGACTTGTGTATAGCCGAAAGAGAAGGTAACGAATATGATAAATAGCACATTCGGGAGGAATATGGATAAAGACTTTCTTTCTCTTTTCTCGTTCGACATCACTCCTTACACAAAGGAGGTGGAATACCGAAGGGGGGAGACGATCCTCTCCTCAGGCGGCGACGGGGGAAACCTTATCTACATAAGAGAAGGCGGGAGCAGATGCTCCTATATATATCCCGACGGGGTGCTGACGGCACTCGACTATGCACCTTCACCGGCAATCTACGGGGAGCTCGAGCTCCTGGGAGTGCAGAAGTACACGGCCCTCGTCGAAGCCGTGACCGATGCCGCGGCCTATTCTGTCAATACCCTCCTGATAAAGGAAAAGCTTCTTTCGGACGCCGTCTTTCTCAGAAAGCTCGTCGAGTATACTGCCAGGAAGCTCTTCAGAGTGAACATGCAGATGGCCTCATCTCTCAGCTTCCCGCTCAGAAAGAGACTTGCCGGCTATATACTCGATCATGAAAGAGATGGAATATACACGATGAGTCACGGCGAGGCCTCCGCATATCTATGTGTCAGCTACCGCCACCTCCTTCATGTTTTCAGCACATTCGAGAGCGAGGGTCTTATAGAGAGAAAGAGCCGCGGTCTATATATCGTAAGGAACCGCAGGGCACTCGAGAGGGAGAGGATAGAATGCTGAAGGATTTCTGCTCCTCCATCAGGGAGACTTCACTTCCCGTTGTTCTCTACGGCACGGGAGATGCTGCAGATAAGCTTCTCACGCTTCTTGAAAGCATCAATGTGAGATGTATCGGCTGCTTTGCCTCCCTAGGCTTTGTCAGAAGCCGTACATTCCACGGCTACAAGGTGCTCTCCTATGCCGAGGCAAGGAGAATATGGGGGAGGATGGCCGTTGTCATGGGCTTCGGCACACACGAGAGAGATACCATCCGCGACATAACCCGGATAGCTGAAGAGAACGAGTTCTACTGCCCCTGCCTCCTGTCTGACGAAAACGGACGCTTTTTCGACAGCTCGTATTACAGGAGGCACATAGATGACTTCACATATTCGAGAAACCTTCTCACCGATGAGAGAAGCCGCTCTATCTTTGATGCCGTCATCGCATTCCGCATAACAGGTGACATTAAATACATCCTTCCCGTCGGAGAGGATGAGAGGGTAAGCTGGAGAAACCTCACATTCACATCCGACGAGACATTTGTCGACATCGGAGCATACGACGGCGACACAGTTAGGAGATTTCTCGAGATGACAGATTCCCGTTACAGGGAAATCGTGGCCTTCGAGCCCGACAGGCGGAGCTTCAGAAGGGCCGAGAAGAGACTTGAGTCTGTACCACGCCTGAGCCTGATCAATGTCCCTCTTTCGTCTTGTGTGGAGAGCGTCCTCTTTGAAGAGGGCAACGGAAGGGGGAACAGACGCTCCTCTTCCGGGGAGACGAGGGAGACGACCACACTTGATATAGCACTCGGGGGAAAGAGACCCACGATATTGAAGTTCGACGCCGAAGGAGACGAGGAGAAGATCATCGAGGGCGGACGCGGTATCATAAGCTCTTACAAACCCCGGATCATACTTTCTGTTTATCACAGGATCGATGACTTTTTCAGACTGCCGGAAAAGCTCCTGTCAATCAACCCCGGCTACACGAAGTTCACGCTGAGGGCGGCCCGGGCTATTCCCGACTGGGATATAATACTCATAGTCGAGTAGAGCATTCACTCATTACAAAACTTGTCCCTTTTCTCAAATAAAATTCCATGGTAATACGGAAAATCAAAACACATGCGAAAAAGGGACAAATTATTGCAGAGAAAGAATTTTCTCCCTACATTGTTGCAAAGGAGAAAAGAAAATGAGAACAGAAGTTTTTGTCAGGAATGCCGAAGAAAGAGCCCTCACTGTCGCCGCACTTCTCAATTCGAAGGGGTGGGGGAAAGTCATCACAGAGGGTGAGAGCACATCTCTCGAGAAGATCCTTTCGGATCTCCGTACGGCTGTAAAGCCCTCGTTTCATGCAGAGGCAGCCGGGGACGGGGACTGCATCACGATATCGTTCTACGGGAATGAGGCACCGTACTCTGCACTCGGTGAGTATGTGATGAGAGAAGGCTCTTCGAACGTGAGAATGACGAGTGAGGAGATAGCATGGTGTGCCGCGAGAAGAGGCTACTCCCTCTCCTGGGAGAAGGAGAGCACAGGAAAGGGCCTTGAGATCATTGACGGTAAAACCTATTCAACATTCCTTAGTAGTGTAAGGAAGGCAGATCTCGTCCCGCAGAGGAGCAACCAGAGGGAGTCGGTTCTGAGAACGCTGCTCCTCTTTGACAATAACGGACTCAACAACGCAGGTGTCGTTCTGCTCTCGTCTTCGCCCGAGCTCTATCTTTCCATTACAGATAAACCCCTCGGTAAGAGGCTCTACAAGGGCAATATCTTTGCTCTGATCGACAAGGCAAAAAAGGTTCTGAATGCCAGTCTGGAGGAGGCGGAGAGAGCTGACAGGTATATCATAAACGAGATGATTCTCAACGCATTCTCTCATGCGTGGTACGGCGGCGGAAAGACGACTATCGAGCTTGTGATAGAGGAAGACAGAATCGAAATCTACAATCCGGGCGTCTTCCCGGAAGGCCTTACTCCCCACGACTACATAACACGCGCTGAGGAAGGAAGGCTCCGCAATCCCCTCATACAGCACGCACTCCATGCCTCCGGCCTTGTTCACGACAGGGCACAGGGCTTCAGGAGCCTCGAGAATATCTCGAGCGGACTGAAGTTCAGATGGCAGATGTGTGAAAACGGATTCAGAGTCATACTGGAACGTGAGACGCCAGAATACCAGATAAAGCCGCTTTCCTCCTCAAGAGGAACCTTCACATACCAGTACGCCTGAGTGACAGGGCTATGTAACTGTCAGGCGTGCCTGATTGATGGCAAAGCATCGGGATAACAAGACAGGATATAAAAGCAGAAGGGGCTGATATTCCAACCAGCCCCTCCTTAGGGATCACTCTGCGGCGATTTTACTGAATTTGAAAGTTGCGGCAGCAGTTTTATCAATATTATTTTTCATCCAGATATAAGCATCCGTTGAAGCCAGAGAGATGATGTAATATGTTCCGGCTGCAGGAGATGTGAAATTGCTCACTCCTTCAGTAACAGAGTTGTCAAGGTAGTAGGATTTTCCGTTCTTGTCCCAGAGTGCGATGTAGAGTGGATTGCCGCTGTATGTAATTCTGAACTCTTCCCCCTCGGCAGCTGTGAATTTATAGCATGCCTCTTTTACTGCACCGCCAGTCGGGCTTGATGCCATGAAGACCTGCGTAAAGGTGTCTGTTAGCTCTGTAAATGAGGAGTCTTCACAATTCTTGTAGATCTTGAATCTGCTTGTATTTTCAGTCTTTAGAGCTTGAGTCAGCTTGAATGTGTAATTATCATTCTCGCAGTAGAGATCAAAGAGAGTAATCGGCAGCGTCGTTTCGGCAGTAAAGCTTCCGGGAGTGGGATTGATTTCAACCTCGACTGTTCTGACGGTTCCGGAGCTGTCCTCATAGCCGAGCTCTACAAATCTGTATCCGATTGTGCCTTCTGTGCCTGATTCGAACATCGGAGTCGGAATGTAGTACGGGATGGTGATTTCTCTCTTTTTTATTGTTGCTTCGATATCTTCCGCAGCGATGTAGAAGTTGTAATTCTCTTCTCCTGTTGTCTTATGCTTCAGATAGACGCTCTTATCTTTATCAATGGCTGCTCCGGAAGCTGCACTTTCCATTGTGACGACAGCAGAGTAGTCGGAAAGGTTTATTCCGGTCTCGCTGCTGAGAGATGACAGATCCTCGACTATGATCTTATCGCCTTCGTCATATTCCTTAGTAGCCTCAAGCTTTCCGCTGACATTGAGCTTCAGAGGATTTACTTTAAGAAACGCAACTTCAGAATCAGAGGGGAGAGTGTAGTTGGAACCGAGCTCGACATATGCATAAAGTTCATCTTCTGGAATTGTATTTGAACTCTGCAGGGCATTGAGCAGTGACTCTCTCGTCGCCGTGCCCTTGATTAGATAGTTAGATTCTCCTGATGATCCTACGGTGAATGTTCCATCCTCATTTTTGTTATATGGATAGACAGTAACCGTTACACCCTCGGGAAGTCCGTCTTCAGCTCTGAACGTCTTCGACTTATATGAATCAATTCCTGTTCCCGCTGCATCCGGAAGCACCTGATATGTTATTTCAAGCTCATGAAGGGGAAACACAGCCTTGTTGATGGTATAAGTGATGACAGTCTCAGCCGCCTTCCACTCCGGTGTTGCGGCAACGCTGATCTTCACGCTGTAGCTTCCGGCATCACTGGGAGAAGTTTCGGAATATACAGAATCCTCTTCTGATTCTTTCTTGTACATGAAGGATATTGCTCCATTCCCGTTTCTTTCTACCTTGCTGCTGTCGAGAGTGAGAGAATTGCCGTCATAGTCTCTGGACAGGGCTCCCGTGTAAGATACTGTGTTCTCCTGTGCTCCGAGGGCGTCAGTTATCACATTCTTTTCGTAGCCGCAGACTTTACATGTATAGGTTATAAGGCCTGTTGTTACCGCTCCGGGCTCTGTTTTTAGAACGCCATCATCGAATGTATGCTCAGCCTTGTCACTGACTGCATCTGTGTGACTGCATGTGGAAGCATGCCAGTGATGGTTTTCATCCTTTGTCCATTCTGATGAATAGGTGTGCACGTGAGGAACCGTTTCCGTTTTCTCGAAGCCGCATATCCTGCAGGTAAGTGTTTTCTCGTCGTTCTCTGTTCCGACCTTGGTGATCTTTTCCTCAAAATCGTGAGGCGCCTTGTCGATCACCTCTTCAGTGTGTTCGCAGGTGGCAGCATGCCAGTGATTGACGCTGTCATATTTCCATTCCTCGCCGAATGTGTGGGTGTGAGGACCCTGGCATGAGACAAACATGAAGATCGTCATAAAAGCCAATGCAAAAAATATAATTGTCCTTCTCATAAATCCTCTCCTTTCTGGAATTTTTAGTAAATAATTAGAAAATATTCACTAGGAAAACAATTCCAGCGGGGAAAGGTTACTCGGGGAATCTCTTTTTTCAGTATACTTTGTCGTCCCACTCGAAGCCGTTGAATACGTCACGGGGAATGTACGTCTGCGCCTCCGTCTTTCCTTCGAGAGCGTCTGATACAGCCCGGGCCATTGCCTCCTGTTCGACTTCTCCGGGGTAGACTGCAATCTCGGCTATGAACGAGCAGTGCGCCTTTATGTAATCGACTATTTCAGAATACCTCACAAGACCTCCGGTGAGGATGACTGCGTCGACCTTGCCCGAGAGCACGGCTGCCATTGCTCCGATTGACTGTACTGTCTGATAGAGCATGCTCTCCCAGACGAGAGAAGCGTGTCTGTCACCGCTTTTAACCATGGCGTAGACCTTTGCCGCATCTGATGTTCCGAAGTGTGAGACAAAACCTCCGGAACGTGAGCAGAGTGCTCTCACCTCTTCTGTCGTGTGTCCGCTTTCGAGGTACCTCACGACTTCGAGTACGGGGATGGAGCCTATACGGGTGGGGGAGAATGGGCCGTCGCCGCCGGCTCCCTCCGTGCTGTCGATCATGCGTCCTCCCTTATGGGCGCCGATGGTGATTCCACCGTCGATATGTGCAACTACAAATGATGTATCCTCTATTCTTTTCCCGATCCTTTCGGCATGCATTGCAGCCGTCGCCTTCTGATTGAGGGCATGGGACTGTGCCCGTCTGTAGAGTCCCTTTATTCCGGTAATACGGGCGCAGTCCTCAAGTTCGTCCATATTGGTCGGGTTTATGGTATAACAGGGCTTGTTGTACTCTTTTCCGAACTCGTATGCGGCCATGACGCCGAGCTTAGCGGCGTGGTCTGTCAGTGCAACTTCCCTCTTAGTGTCCTCGTAGAGAAGACTGTCTATGACGGTAAGGCCGCCCTTCTGCGAGTGTGCGCTTCCACCTCTGCCGACGATTACGTCGATATCGGCGAGAGTCATGTTGTGAGCGGCGAGAAGCGAAAGTGTAACCTCCTTTCTCATCGGAAGCTGGTCGTTTGTAGTCTTATATGAAAGAAGAAGAGGCGCGTCATGGAAGACTGACTCTGTAAAGAGGCATGTGCGGCCTTCAAATACGCTTATTTTTGTCGATGTAGAGCCGGGGTTGATTACAAGAATCTTCATATCTGCTATTTTGTCACAAAGAAGAAAAAGGAGAAAGACGGAGAAGAGCAAAGAGCCTCCGGAGGAGATGCAATTGATCAGAAATCTTGTTTTCGATATGGGGAACGTACTCATACACTGGTCTGCCGACCGCCTGATGGACGCTATGGGAGTCAGGGCTGAGGAGGACAGGAAGATACTCACGGATGAGATGTTCCACTCCAGCGAGTGGGTCCTCCTCGACTGGGGACAGACGACGGAGGATGAGGCCGAGAAGGCCTTCTTCTCGCGCATCCCATCCCGCCTCTGGGGCTTTGTCCACAATTCGATCTACTGGGAGAATATGATATATCCCGTGGAGGGGATGGCTGACTATATTGGAAGGAAGAAGGGGGAGGGCTACTCCATATACCTTCTCTCGAACGCCCCGGCAAGGTGTCATGAGTTCTTCCACCTTATCCCCGGCTCGGAGTATTTCGACGGCGTCGTCTTCTCGGGCCGTGTAAAGATGATGAAGCCCGAAAGCGACATCTTCTTCCACCTTCTTCAAAAGTACTCGCTCTCTCCGGGGGAGTGCCTCTTCATCGATGATCTTGAGGCTAACGTCCTGGGAGCAGAGAAAAGCGGGATGTACGGCCTTGTCTTCAAGGGCGATCCGACAGAAATCGAGGAGAAGCTGAGCCTTCTTCAGGCGTGAAGATCCATGTCGAGTCCGTGGATCCAGTCCGAAGTTTTCATATAGATGACGAAGACGATGGACGAGAGCGTCCATGTCATCGGATAGGCCCAGTAGACGAGGTCTATCGTATGGGAGAAAGAGAGTGCGACGGTGATGTATGTCACGCGGAGTATGCACCATATGCTCAGCATTACGAACATCGGCACCTTGGCCTTTCCGGCCCCTCTCATTATTCCTGCTATCGAATGGGATAGTGCAAGCAGGCAGAAGAAGAGTCCCTCGATATGAGACTGCTTGACGCCGATTGCGACTACGGCGGGATCGGAATTGAAGAGTGCGATGAGATAGGGCGAGAATATGAATACCACAGCTCCGATTGTCTCTGCGATTATAAGGCACGAGAAGATGCCGAAGCGTGATCCCTCCTTTGCTCTCTCGTAGTTCTTCGCTCCGAGATTCTGGCTTATGCATGTCGTGAGAGCCATGCTGAAGGAAGTTATCGGGATGAAGGCAAAGCCCTCGATCTTCGAGTAGGCGCCGCTTCCTGCAACTGCAGTGGATGAGAATGTGTTGATATTCGTCTGGACTACAAGGTTTGCGATGGCGATTACGGAGTTCTGGACGCCGGAGGGCAGGCCGTAGCGGATGATCTCCTTCAACAGCGGAAGGTGGAACCTTATTCTCTTTATCTCGACATGGTAGACATCCCTGCTTCTCATGAGTCTGATGAAGGAGAGTATGAAGGAGAGCGCCTGTCCCATTGTCGTCGCAGCCGCCGCTCCTCCGACACCGGTATGGAGTACGGTGATGAAGAAGATGTCGAGAACGACATTTGTTACAGATGATATGATGAGGTATTCAAGAGGGTGCTTCGAGTCCCCCGTGGCATTCATGATCCCCATGGTTATGTTGTACATCACGCTGAATATGATCCCGATGGAGTAGATGCGGAAGTATGTGATGCTTCCCTCCATGATATCTTCCGGGGTGTTCATGAGCCTTAAAATGGAGGGCGTGAGGGCTACTCCGGCTACTGTCAGTATTATTCCGCTTACAAGGCCGAAAGCAAGGTCTGTGTGTATGGCGTCCCTGACCCTGTCATACTCCCTCGCTCCTATGTACTTTGCAATGACGACTCCGGCCCCCGTCGCGACTCCGTTGAAGAAGCCCGTCATCATGAAGATCAGAGGTCCGGATGACGAGACAGAGGCAAGTGCCTGGGCTCCGAGGGTGTTGCCGACTATGAGGGAGTCGGCGGTGTTGTATAGCTGCTGGAAGAGGTTTCCGAGAAAGAGCGGCATTGCGAAAAAAATAATCTCCTTTCTGAGATTACCTTCTGTGAAGTCTATTGCTTTCGATTTTGATGAGGCCATGGGTGAATATTCGTACTTACCCGTAAAAGTTTCAAGAGAGTCCCCTGGGCGCTTCTCTCAGGGGAGGTTCACCTCCGGTGAGCATCATTTGTGAATATGTCGGATCGCGGTCTTTCTGATCATCTGAAGAGAGCTCTCTTTCTTCTTTTTCTTTCGAAATGCTGATTGTTAATTTCACACACCTTGTATAACATCTGAAATACATTGCAAAGGAGAAACTTATGCAGAGAAAATCAGTCAGAGCAATTCTGACACTTCTTGTCGTGCTCCTCACAGTAAGCGTACTGGGAGCACATCCTGTAAGCGAGATGACTGCACCTGTGGATGAAGTACAGGTCCAGATTCTCTTCACATCCGACATCCACGGCGCAATCGTGGACAGCCAGTACAGCTCGGGCGACGCTGAAACAATCAGCGGCACGGGACTCTCGAGGCTGAGCACTGTGCTCAAGGAGAGAAGAGAGCTCTATCCGAACTCCATCACGCTTGACAACGGTGACACCATCCAGGGAACTCCGTTCACCTACTACTATGCATTCTTCAGAAATGACACAGAGGATCCCACGATGAAGGCCCTCGGACTATTGGACTATGACTGCTGGAACTGGGGTAACCATGAGTTCAACTACGGTATGACGATCCTCAACAAGCAGGTGGCCGATGCCGAAAGCGAAGGAATCGAGGTCATCACGGCAAACTTCATCAAGAGCGGAAGCGAGAGCTATGAGCCGTACTGCAGTGCATATATCACACGCACATACGACGGCGTCAAGGTCGGTGTCATCGGTATGGACACACCGAATATCCCGACATGGGACAAGGCTGCAAACTGGGAAGGCATCGACTTCAGAACATTCGTCGACTGCTGGAACCACTATGCAGATATCCTGAAGAACGAAGAGGGTTGTGACATCGTTGTAGTTGCATGCCACTCCGGACGCGGTACAAGCGGCGGTACTCTCGTCGATGCAGACGAAATCGAAGGCTACAACGGCGACGGACTCTACTATGAGGACAGCTACGAGAACCAGATTGCATGTCTCATCGAGAACAGCAGGGGAATCGACCTCGTGCTCGGCGGCCACACACATGAGAAGGGAACATACTCCTTCACAGACCTCGACGGAAAGGAAGTGCCTGTTCTTCACTGCGGAACAAAGGCACAGGCACTCGGTGCTGCTGTCATCACATACAGCAACGTCGAAGGAAAGATTACCGATATAACACTTGATGTAATCGACACCTCGAAGAGCGACGTCGACGAGGAATTCCTCTCCCAGATGAGTGAGTATGAAAGAGAGGTATGGGACAACTACCTCAACGCTGTCATCGGATATGCTGAAGAAGAATTCCCCGCACCCGGCAACATGACCGAGCCCAATGCATTCTTGGATCTCATCAACAAGGTACAGCTTGACGCAATTCCCGGGGAAATCGGAGCCCAGATGTCCATTTCAGCTCCTCTCAACAGCTCGACAGGAGCAGTCATCCCCGAGGGAGAGATAAAGCTCGGCCTCCTCTTCCAGCTCTATAAGTACGAGAACTGGCTCTACTGCATCGACATGACAGGAGCAGAAATAAAGGCATGGCTCGAGTTTGCTGCAACAAAGTATGAAGTGAGTGACGGCGTCATCGTCCGCGGCGGCGGAATGTACTGCGACACACTCTACGGAGAAGGTGTCTCCTATGAACTCTGGCTCGGTAACGAAGAGGGTGACAGAGTCAGGAACATCACATACCTCGGCTCTCCTCTCGATATGGACGGACACTACAGGGTCGTCATCAACAACTACCGCTTCACAGGCGGCGGCAACTACATGAAGGCCGTATCAGACTATCTCGGAGAAGCAAGCTTTGCAGGCGACGAGAGCCGTGTTCTCTATTCGACGCAGTACGATATGGAGCAGGGCGAAGACCTCGGACAGGTGAGAAATCTTCTCTCTTCCTACATCCAGAAGGTCGGCGTTATCAAACCTGAAGTCACTGGAAGCTTCTCGATATATACAACAGCATCCGATAACTGAAAGTTCTGAGAAAAGGTACACCTCCCGCTTTCCGGGAGGTGTTCACTCATCCGCAACACAAAGAAAAGAGGCGATGTCCGAGTGCGGTATTAACTTCGGCAGAGGAGCCGCGGCGAGCCTTCTTTTCTGTCTTATATAGAAAAGTCCGTTGCAGTCGTATAAAAGAGGAGCTGTAGATACAAGAAAACCCGGACCGTGAGATCAAGAGTTTAATTACGGCCCTTCTTTAAGCTGCTCTTTGTTTCGTCTGACTGTCACACGAAAGACTGACTTCGTACGCGCTCAAAACATCCCCGATGGCAGATGAACACAAAAACAGACATTTTTTCTCATCCGGAAATCTTATCTGAAGTTCTGCCACAATCGGCATCGTCAGATGAGTCTTCAGGCTTTGATGGTACAAAATGATGGAGAAAAAAGTAATTGTGCTGTAATATGAAGACATGAAGAGAATAACAGTCAACGTTCGTTCATTTGAAGACATAAGAACAAAAGGCGACTATATCTACGTAGACAAGACCGAGTATGTCTACTCACTTGTCCGTAACGAGCTGGAGAACTATTATTTCATCTCCCGTCCCCGCCGCTACGGCAAGAGCCTCATGTGCTCGACGCTTCATGCTCTCTTCGAGGGAAAGCGTGAGCTGTTCAAGGGCCTGTATATAGACAGTACGGATTATTCCTTCGAGAAGTACCCCATCCTTCATTTTAATTTCGCAGGATTCAGCACGGATTGCTACGAGTCGTTTCTGGATGATTTTCAGATTACCATAACAAAGGAAGCGCGGAGAAACGGGGTCGAAGTGGAGAAAAGCCGCCCCTCGACGATGCTGTCCTCTTTTCTGGAACAGACAGAGAAGAGAGTTGTCATCATCGTCGACGAGTATGACACTCCTATAATCCATACCTGCAGGAACATGGAAAAAGCGGAAAAGATCAGGGAAACACTCAGCTCGTTCTACAGCGTCATAAAGAATACTGATGAGAAGGTACGCTTCTTCTTCATCACCGGCATAGCGAAGTTTTCCAACATGTCTATTTTCTCCCAGATGAACAATCTCACGGACCTTACCTTCGACAGAAAGTTTGCACCTGCATTCGGCTACACAGGGAAGGAGCTTGAGGAGAACTTCTGCCAGTTCATTGATTCCTATATGAACCGGAGCGACAGGGAATACGGGACAAGAGAGGAATTTCTCGAGGCAGTGAGAAGCTTCTATTACGGCTACCGCTTCTCGTATGAGAGTGACGTGAAGGTCTATAATCCGGTGTCAGTGGGCTCTTTCTTCAATGGAGACTGCACATTCAGAAATTACTGGATGGAAACGGGAGGTGCCAGCACGCTTGCTGTTGATCTTGCCAGGGAATATGATCTGGAGACGATTATTTTTGATGATGTCAAACTTGATCTGGAATCAATTGTTTCCTTTGACTATCTTGAACTGGCCGCCGGAAAACTCAATTCCTTACAGATCCTCTCATTATTGATGTTTACCGGATACCTGACGATAAAAGAAGGTAATGAGAATCTCTTTACACTTACACTGCCCAACACAGAGGTCAGAACTTCATTCACAAGGAGCCTTGTAAAGAGATATTCGGGAATAACTTCCGGCTTCTTCGTCGACGATGCTGAAAAAGCGCTGAAGAAGCATGACATCGGAGAGCTTGTGAAGGTTCTCAATGCCTACTATGTACAGCATCCCTATACTCTCCTGGAAAAGGAGAAGGGCTATCAGCTGGCATTCTATTCGTTCTTCGTGATGATGGGAGGAATGGCAATGCGGGCAGAGGAAACAATGCTTCTGGGACGCAGCGATATAGTTCTCGAAACAAAGAATGATGTGTATGTTGTCGAACTGAAACGGGACAGAACAGCCGGAGAAGCCCTTAAACAGGTGAAACAAATGGGTTATCATGCGAAATATGTGAACACAAAAAAGACTATCCATTTAATCGGACTGAACTGCATATCTGAAAAACGGCAGATAAACGAATGGACGGAGGAGATAGTCGACAAGACGAAAGAGCCTGATTACCTGGGGTGAAGTGTAATACAACGAGGACAGGATTACATGTCTCATCGAAAACATCAGAAGAAGCGTCCCTGTGCCACGCGGCCATGCTCCTTGACAGATCTCGATGGAAAGGAAGTGCCATTTCTCCACTAAGAGACAAAGGATGATGTGCAACTCGATGACCGCTTTTCAGACTACCCGGAGAAGCGGGCTTTGCAGGTGGCGAGAGCCGTGTTCTCTATTCGACGCAGTACGA
>CAVACS010000012.1:0-27409 GCA_963587105.1 Anaerovoracaceae bacterium
GAAGGGCTAGGACAACACCCATCGGTACCTATATATTCTCCCGTAACGTAGTGCTAATGCACTGAGGCTAATCAACAAGGGTATGCTCGCTTTCGTTTACATACCCCGGGACTTGTCCCGTGGGTTGTTGATGAAATATTCGATTCTCTTCTCGAGGACACTGTCGGCATTCATGATATCGATATTGCTCATCCGCTTATTGTCGTAGACGGAGACATCCCTGACAAAACTTCTCTGCTCGACTTCACACTTACCTTCCTGTACTATGACAGAAAGCCTCGTATCAAACGGATAACGGATGCCGTCGCAGCAGATGCCGCCCTTCTTCTCAAAGAAGCTGTAAGACGAGAGCAGTTCATCAACATATTCCCTCTCTCCCTTACAGACGACGCCGTCATTCTCTCCACAGGAGTAGATCTCTTCCATGTTTATAATATCGACATCCTTGTCAGAGAGGAGATTCGAACTGAGTGAATAGACATCCTTGTCATAAAGGCAGAGTGCCTTGTCAGGGCTCAGCGGAAGAACGATGAAAGTTCCTTTGAGATAATACGGCACAAGGTTGAACGGGTAAGGCAGCGCTTTAGTGCCGATAGACGGATTCGAAATGACTACCGGGTTGCCTCCGATTACGAACGACCTCGTCGGCGGAGCATATAAAAGTGCGCTCTGAAGGTCATAGAGCAAAAACTCTTCAAGCATAACCTGCCCCAGAATGGACTGGATATAACTCGAATGAAGCGCAATCTTCATTGCCTTCAGCTTATCCCCGCTGTATGAAGATAAATCGAAAGACTTCGACTCTCCAGATAAAAGAATTACCATCTGCTGGTAAACAGGATTTCCCAGATAGAGAAAAAGGATCTCACTCCTTGTCACTGAACGTCCTGCCTTAAGGCTGTAGAATTCGCCTTCATAAAGAGACTTCGCATCCGAGATGAAGTTTGCCTCAAGATACCTGATCGCCATCATCTCATGGAGATTCAGACCGGTGAGAGATTCCCTGTAAAGTGACGTTAATGTCCTCTCTGGCTTTTCTTCCTTCGTAAAGGGATTATACCAATGGACATGTTTCGTATCATCAGACCATTTCCTGATAATAAGCTGTGGGACATTGTGTTTGTAGAATTCACATGACATTTTCTTTCATTCCTTTATCTGATTATCAACTATACTTGATGAGCTGTCCAATACTTCAGTCGTTCCAGCCTCTTATATCTTCATATGAACTCGCTGAAGATACTCATTCCGATAAGAGTCATAAGAGCAGAGGCCACAAGGGAGAGGCTGCTGACAGCACCTTCAAGCCTTCCCATCTCCAGGGCCTTCGTCGTCCCGATGGCATGACAGGACGTTCCTATCGCCACACCTTTCGCAATTCGACTCCTTATTCTGAAGAGTCTGCACGCACCTGAAGCGATGACATTGCCGAATACACCCGTGATAATGATCGATATTACAGTAATGGATACATATCCACCGTATTCTTCGGAAAGCGGCATCCCGACAGCCGTCGTGATGGACTTCGGAAGAAGAGTGACATATTCCGTATGACTGAGATTGAAAAGAAGTGAAAGAAGAAAAACACCTGTTAGCGATGTGACAACGCCGGAGAGTATCCCGAGTGTTATCGCCGCAGGATGTTTTCTGAGTGTCTTTATCTCCTCGTAAAGAGGAATGGCAAGAGAGACAGTCGCCGGCGTCAGAAGGTAGCTGAGAAAATGTGAACTCTGATAGTAGGTTGAGTAATCGATCCGGAACAAGAGAAGAACGGCAATGACGATGATTATCGATATAAGAAGCGGGTTGAATATGGACAGTCTGAACTTCCTTTTCAGAAGAAGTCCGGCTTCATACGCTGAAAGGGAAAGAACAATGCCGAAGAATGATGACGAGAGAAAAAGTTCATTCATCGTCCTTACCTCCGAGAAGAGCATCGGTAACCCTGCCGCTGACAAAGAAGACGAGAAGAGTCGTCACTGTCGATATGACGAAAAGGGGGATAAGCATCCTCCTCGCCTCGCTCCACGACGCTATGATGGCGACAGCAGGGGGAATAAACATGACGGGCATGATTTCAAGAAGGAAGGATGAGGCACCCTTCACCCTCTCCACCTTCACAATTCCCGAGAAAAGCAGGAAAAGCATGATGACAAGTCCGTAAATGCTGCCGGGCACGGGAAGCGGAATGTAGAAACGCAGCACTTCCCCAGCGAGGGATACAAGTGCGATAAGCATGAATTGTTTCATATATTTCATATAATTTTTAAACTTTGATTCCTATGTAGGAATCTTATTCCTTAATAAAAATCTGATTCACTGTAGTCAAACTCATCTGATACCAACTCAATACCATGATTTCTGAGAGAATCTTCGATTTCTTCTACACAATTACAGGGAAAGTCCTCAACGGCAGGAGGATAGTAATCATCACATGTACAGTATTCTTCAAATTCATCAGCAATGAATTCTTTAAGTCCGTTTACACAATACTTATAAATATCGGCTTCTTTGAGAAAAGGATTCTTTCTGAGCATATCTTTCAAATCTTTTACGAGAAGATCTCTCTCGGCAACACGGAAGGTCAGTCGGTAAGTACAGGTATAATCCTGTTCTGCACCTCTCTTCTGGCACCATGTTGCTTCAGCTTCTATCACTCTCTCATGCTCGGCTGAGCAGAACTCATCCAGCCCCGCATACTCTTCGCACTTCATCACAGAAAGACTTTCCTCAGCATATAGGGCGTAGAAAACACCATTTATGAGTTCAGCGCAATCCTTATCAAGAAGAAGACGCTTTGCCACCTGCTCTCTTATATTCACCTTCCTTTCTCTCCCTACATCGGAAGCCGGAGCATAAAGTACAGTAGCTGCATCTATTCTGTCTATCCCCTTTTCAAGCATGCTTTTATACACATTGTACGCGCATTCGTAGATATATTCGTAGCCTTCTGTTCTGCCCCTTTTGTCCAGGACAGAGATTATCTTCGCCGCCCGTTCATCAGCCTCTTTCATAAACGCTCCTTTGAGCCATGTTAAACGAAGCCTGCCCCGCTGAAAAGTCTAAACTGCGACGGCTTCTCTACTCTCGTCTGATAAGAGAGAAGTACCAGGAGAAAGAATGTGTAGTCTTTTCATAGCCGCCTCATCACAGTTTCGTCGCCTCTCTCTCCGTACACATCCTCTCCATGTACCCGGCTATACTCTTTTCAACCTCATATATCTGACTCCGTACCTTCATAAAGGACGGGCCTCTGCTGACTTTATTACCCTTTTCCTTCTCCAGATAGAGCTTACGGTTCACCTCAATCATCACGGAGAAAAGATTTCTATCATTCTCGAAGTCCGGGGGTATGATGGTACCGGAGAAAGGATAATCAAGTTCAGTACTGTAACCCTCTTCCTCGAAGTACTCCCTTATTATTTCGACAAGATCGGCGGGAGTATGATCCTTATCAGTACCGATGCAGATGTCGGGCCTGTTATAAGAACGGTTGAGATCCGAGCGGTACGGCACATTGTTGAATGAGTGACAGTCGATGATAAGAACATATCTGTATTCTTCGAAAGCTTCCTCGGTGTATCTCTGAAGCGTGCGGTGATACGGGTCGTAGTATTTCTCGATCATCGCCTTCTTATGTGAGAGACGGAAATGGGCAAGCTTCTCAAGATTATGCGTAGTTGAATAGCATATCCCCATTCCGATCGTGCTCATCTCCTCTTTAAGGTCATCCTTGAATCTCTCCATATCACACAGGAGTCTGGAGACAGGTGCGACAAGAGGTTTCCCGATACCGTTGATAAAGAGCTCGTCGGTATACCAGTCTGTCATATACTGCAGTTCCTTCCTGTATTCTTCAAGAAGATTCTTTCTGACATAGAACTTTCCTCCCCAGGCATTGTATGCCGCACCGGACGGCTCATCGTACGGCAGTGGAATGTCTTCGAAAGGTAACAGTGTTGATGCGTGGGGAATGTTCAGAATAATGTTGGAAGCCATATTCTTCTCCTTTTAGCCGCTTTTTTAGGGATGCCGGCAAGTCGGACGGTAAATCCACATCCATGAATTACTCTGCACAGGCAGAGGAGATAGAACTGAGCTCTGGAGAAAAAAGGAAAGACCATTCCAGGTCCGCCTTCCTTTAGCAGATAACGGCTGCAAGCAGAAGTTCAAATCCCGATGTCTTACATTATCATGCGAAGGGGTGCATGTCTACCCCGCACCGCACCCCTGCGCGATTCAGCAAAAGGAAAGAAGCGTCTGCATCTTCCTGTGAAGGCCGTTTATCCTTTCCCCGAGAATCGGGACGGAACGCTCTGCGTTTGTGAAGAGAAACTCTATGAGAAGCTTCTCGTCCCTGTCGAAATAGAAGTCTTCCTTTAAAAAAGTGAGGTTGTCGAAGATATTGCGGGCGACATGGCTGTCGTTCATATCGAAGAAGTAGAAGACTTCACGGCCGCGGGACTCGCTTGTGAGAGGAAAGCCCATCTCTTCGAGAGCTCTCAGATAGCGGTAGACACTTGCTCTCGAAACGTCCATCAGCGAAACAAGAGCACTTGCAGTCTTCCCTCCCGGAGCCTGGAGGTAGCGTATAAGTGCATACAGCTGATAATTGACAAGCTTACCCTTATATACCTGCATTATCCCCCTTGTACTCCTTCTTGAGAAAGATTCTAGGGGCAATGTGTCTCATTTTCTGATACACATCCGGTGTTTTATGCACACCTTTGCTTTTCTTTCATTGCTGTGGGTTAAAATGTGTCTCGCTTTCTGTACATATTGAAAGTAAGATAGTGAGGAGAGGACAGCTATGAAGAACTTTGCCGAACTACTGGAAATGGCATCCCTGCTTTCGAGGGACGAAGGGGCGACTGTGCCCGAGATAAGGGAGAGACTTGAATACAGCGCAAGATCGTCGATCTACCTGGACTTCGAAAATCTCTTCAAGCACTTCGGACTTACTGTCTTCAAGGGGAGTGAGAAACGTGGTCGCGAGGTCGTCTACAGGATAGAGAAGGAAGAATGGGTGCGCTTCAAGAAAAGGTTCATCGGCGGAATTCTCAGTGAGGACGACAGGCTTCTTCTATCATTCATGCTCGAGAGCGTCGGCTCGACTTCTCCTCTGATATCTGCAAGCGGGGACGACTTTGTAAAGAGGCTGAAGAGCCTGGTGGGGGATCTCGACGTCGAACCATGTGACTACAAGGGCTTCTTCTCCCTCGGAAGCACCCGTTTTCTTCTGACACTTCTGAGAGCGCAGAAGAACAGAGCGATCGTGCATCTTGTGTACACGGACAGGGAGTACGACGTCTATGTACTAAAATGCTATGCGTTCTCCGGCGGCCTCTACGCCTATGTGATGAAGGATGACGGAAGCGTCTTCAATATTTCAATACCGCGTATCGTATCGGTAACGCCGAAGCTGGTGTCGAAGAAGGGAGATAAGAATCAGATGCCGTCTCCCGATCTCGATATCAAGAAGGCTCTGAGGGATCCTTTCGGGATAATCAGAATCGACGAACCTTTCACCGCCGTCATCAGGCTCAGAGATAACCAGGGAAAGTTCGAGATGGAGAAGACATGGCCTGACAGCGTGAAGATAGAGAGTCTGGGCGGAGGTATGCATCTCTTCACAGTCACAACCAACGGCCTCTACTGGCTCTGGCGCTGGGTTATGAGCCTCGGGCCGCAGGCAGAGGTCCTCCAGCCGGAATGGTTCAGAGAAAAGATTAAAGAATCTGCGCGGTATACACTCGAGGAAATCTACAAAAAGAACTGACCCTGCGTCTCTGAACAAGGCCGGCATATGACGAGGAAACGTCAGCATCACTCTCTCTTTCTTCTTTTCAGGCGCATGATAAAGGTTCCGGCCTCCGCTCATACGAGAGCATAAGACTTTCCTTCCCGCCCTCCGGTAATGAGGAAGTCTTGTTTTCTGTTGGCCTCTATACTTCCGGACTAAAGACAGCGTTCATGAGACGCCGATTGATAAGGGGAGAGATCACTGTCCCTCCCCTCATAATTACTCCTCAGACGCCCTTATTTGTCCTTCAACGAACTGAAGATACCTGATCCCAGTCCGATGACTGCACCGACTATAAGCCCCGGTATACCGCCGATGAGTGCCCCGGCTCCTGCGCCGGCTGCCGTCATTGCTCCTGCTTTTCCGATTTCCTTGTTTTCGTCATTCATCTTCTCACTCCTCATCATCAATAAGATATGATACCCCGCTACTCAGAGAGTCGAGAGCCCCGCGTGCGGTATTGATCGCATTGATTGCCCTCGGAACATCCTCTCCGAACTCCTGAAAGCCGTACGGACGTCCCTCTTCCTCGTGGTCAAAACCTCTGACAGCGCCCATAAGACCGCCGTTAAGAAAAAAATCCATAAATCCCATCGCTTTCCTCCATAATGAAGTTTTCATGAAAGAGTACCGGCAGGCTCTATCTGCTTCTCTGTGCTCTTCCATACATTGATTATGAGAAGAAAGTGTCCAGAACGGTGGACACAAACACAGAAAGTTTAAAAAATGATTGAGTTTCCGGCTGCCGGCTGGAAAAGACAGCAGAATCAGGGTAACGCCGGCTTGAGGAGAAAAACGGCTCTTCCGGCGGTCCATTTCACAGCAGTAAGTGCGTAAACGACCTTAGTATGCTATCTATCCGAGATAAGGCTTTCTGCAAAGAGGTACCTGTTGTAAAACGTTTTCCTGTCAGCCGGCATGGCATACATGCTGTCATACTCCCTCATCGCCCTGACGAAAGGACGCAGCGGAGAATTCACATTCTTCTTGAGGTCCCGTTGAGCTTTATCTCTGACGGACACGAAGGAAAGAAGTGTCGAGAACGGGAATCTGTCACCGCGAAGCCACTCATAGCCGTCACGGCAGGAGGGAGTTCCGATCAGCGCCGTAAGACGATCCAGATCATCTTTATCGCCCTTGTATATGACGCCGTCGATATCACTATTGTAGATCTGGACCATGTTCAGTATATCGGTATCGGAGGGAGTAAGAGCGACTGTCGATCCGCTGCCGGAGGTGATTTCATAGACGGAGGGATCATAGAGCATCAGGGCCTTTTCAGGCTCGAACGGCAGCACCAGCACAGCACCCTTTATATCATAGGCCTTGTCGACATAGGGACACTTCACGAACCTCTTCTCGAAATACGGATTCATTGCGTTGAAAGCGGAGGGGCCGATGATGAAGCTCATGCCGGAGGGTGGAACAAGAAGAGCCGCATTGAGGTCCATAAGGGCAATACTGTCTCCTGATGCTAAATTGGCTACACGTTTGAGAAAGCCTGCACAGATTTCGTCATAGTCAGAGGAAAAATAGTCCCTTCCCTTGATTTCCTTCAGTGTCCTCGGGGATTTATCTTTGACGCCGTATTTGAGGTAATCGATCTTGTTGAAGAAGGGAAGACGTGTATGCTGGAAGAGCAGAGAGCTTCTTCCCGCCTCGTTTGCGTCCCGTATGATGCCGAGGTTGCCGGCATTGAGTGCCGAAATCGTCAGGGAGAGAAAATCCTCGAGTCTGTCTATCTTTTCTGCTGTCCCGGATTCAAACTTCGGATAATCGAAATAGTAAAGAGAGTCCAGCTCCCTTTCTCCGGGCTCCTCCTTCGTAAGCGGGTTATAAAATGAGACATGACGCGCATCATCAGACCATGCTTTGATGATATCCCGGTGTACGTAACGGTTTCTGAACATTCTTTCTTCTCCTGTGTGACGAGGCCTGCCGTACGCGTCCTCTTCGGTTGGAAAGAGCGAATGAGCACAACAGGGCAGAAAAAGGATAACAGACAGATGTGGTATGTTCAATTCCGGTCATGTCTCTTTTTCGGGTGATTACACATAGCCGCAAAGCTCCTCACGCTTAAGGCTATGAGTATTCACCTTCATGCAGAGTATGTTTATCGAGATTGAAACTTTTTGGGGAAGAAAACGCCGCTTCTTGCAACTTTTCTTTATTCAGGCTTAACGCTGTATCCTGCAGATACGTTGTCAGATATTGCGTCGTATGCGATGCTCTGAACAATGAATGCTGTCTCATCCCCGCAGGGTGGAACCGTATAATAAGTAAGGGATGTTTCTCCGAGCATGCTCACATTTCCCGTCTCTTCGGAATATGTATATATCTGGTACTCGACAGCACCCTCTGCAGCATCCCAGCATAGAAGGACGGAGCCGTCGGCAAGAAAAGATGCGTCAACATCCGGGGCGTCCAGTGCCACTGTATCGAGCGTCTCCGCTTTCTCTCTTCCGTAGAGAACCTTCACTACACGGAAGCCTACATCATCATAACCTTCATTCCCGTTCCGCCCTTCTTTTCGGTATTCGGTACGGCAGTCTGTGCGTTCACTCTTCCATGAGCCTCCCTTCACGGCATAGGTCACCCCGTCTTCTGCTATGCGTTCAGTACTTGTCCACTCCCATACATTTCCCCAGAAGTCAACAGCGCCGTGGGCCCCGCGTGTCACACCTGTATATTCATCGACACCTGTTCTGCCGTCATTAACGCCGCAGTTGAAATCGGCATCCTTGGGCATATGTCCCGCCGCAAGCTCCCATTCGCTTTCACTCGGAAGACGGTAGGTATTGACGCCGTCGTTCCCGGTAAGCCAGAGGGCATATGCTTCGGCGTCCTCAAGGCTGACGTAATTGACTGGAAAATCATCCTCGCCCTCGGGCCAGCTTCCGTCCGCCCAGTTCTCCGGCTCTTCTCTTCCCGTATCGGAGAGGAAGAGAGCATATTCGGCGTTGGTCACCGGGGTGCGCTTGATGTAAATCGTCGTACCCGCCCCCATGACCGGGATATATTCGTACTTCGAGGCGTCGTCGACCCTCCACTTGAGAAGTCGCGTGTCGGAGAAACGGAGCATCGTGCTGTTTATGCGGTCCCAGTAAGTTATGTACATATCCTGGACGATCTCCTCCATCTCGGCCACTATCTCCTCCCCGCCGGGCTTTCCCTTAGTCTCCTCCTTCAATGAGGCAAGCTTATCCTCTTTTCTGTCGAGTACGGCGTTGTAGTTTTCGATGACGGCCTCCCTCAGCGCGAGATAGTTATCCATACTCCGGTCGCTCTGATAGAGAGCTATAAGCTTTTTTGTCTCTTCTGTCAGTTCAGGCTGTTCCTTTTCTATGAAGCTGCTGTTCGAGTACATGGCCATCGGGTCTGTATTCTCCTCCAGTGCAGGCGAAGCTGAAACGGCTGAAAGCAGCACCAGGAAGACGAATAGCGGAGAAAAAATACTTTTTCTTTTCTGAATGTTTATCATATAACGGTCCTCAACTCGGGGGCTTTTCGGGCCCTTTTCGTGTTTTACACCGTAATTATAAGGCTCTACCTCAAATGAACCTCAAAAGGACGAATTTCCTGTAAGCCATTCGATAAGGCCCGTATCACCAAGGTAAGCGAGTCCGGGAACTGCAAAATGATCGGCATCATCAAAGATCGTGATTCCTGGATTCCCTCCCGCCTTCTCAATGGCCGAGACCATCGCTGTCGAGGAAGAGGGAGGAACAACTGTATCGAGAGCGCCGACAAAGGCCCATATCTCTTTGTCCTTCAGTCTTTCGACATTCTCCGCTCTGAAGACGACAGAGCCCGAGAGCGGAGCAAAGCGAGAGTAGAGTCCGCTGTTTCTCAGCGCGAACTTCCAGACTCCGGAACCTCCCATGCTGTGACCTGTGAGAGAAATGTTGTCCCTGTCGATTTCATATTCCGCCACAACTGCTTCAATAAGTTCATCTACATCGCCGGCGGCCTTGATCCATCCGCTTACCGATGAAGGAAGCTGCGGAATAAGAACATAGGCCGGGAGAGAGCCGAGCTTTCCGGATTCGACATACTCGGGAAAGCCGTCGACAGAAGTGATGAGCTTAAGCTCCTCACCCTTACCCGAGCGGCCGTGGAGATAGACGATAAGAGGCATACCGGGGACGGGAGATGACGGCTCGTAGAGCCAGTAGCGGAAAGCGGAAATATTCTCCGTTTCCATTGAGCACTCTGAAAAGGAGGCCTCCTTGAATTCCTCTCCTGTGCCGGTAAAGAGAAAGAGGATGAGAACAAGAATGACTGAATAAAGATAGAATCGTCTTTTCATTCATTCACTCCTGATGAGTGCCGTGATAAGGATAGTGTGCTCATCTTTTTTCTCTATCGTCAGTTTTCCTCCGTGCTCGCGGCATACCGCCGCGGCGAGCGAGAGCCCGATTCCGAAGCCGTCTGTCTTATCGGAAGTGTCGGCACGGAAGAAACGCTCAGTAAAGTGAGGAAGCGCCTCCAGCGCCTTTTCGTAAGCTGTATTCTCCACTCTGAAGAGTACGCTCCTGCCCTTCTTCAAGAGACTTATGCATATATTCCCCTTCTCGTCGCTGTACTTGAAGGCGTTGTCGATAAGGACGCTCATAAGCTCCCGTATGGCTTTTTCGTCCCCCTTGAATGAGATTGCGTCTTCGATTTCAAAGAAGTACGTCTTTCCCGTCTCCAGGGCCACTGCCCTGTACGAAGAAGCAGTCTCACGTGCCATGTCCGAAAGGGGAAATTCTATCCTGACACTCTCCCCGCTCTCTTCTTCCGCTCTTGAGAGGAAGACCAGACGGTGTGTCATCTGTGTCATCTTCTCCGTCTGTTTCAGTATGTCGGAAAGCCATTCGTTTTCACCGATTTCCGATTCCAGGATCTGTGCATCGGCGCTGATTACGGTAAGCGGGGTTTTGAGAGCGTGACTCGCTGCCGTTATGAACGCCTTCTGCTTCTCTCTGTTTCTCACAAGCGGAGAGACTACCTTTTTCGATACCGCCGCGGCAGAGAGCGTCATCAGCAGAACGCCCGAGAGCGAAATCACAAGAAGAGAGACACTGTTGCTGAAAAAGGATTCCAGCTGCACTCTGCGGGAGAGGAAAACGATGCGTACCTCATCCTTTGTTCTCTCCGAGCGGTAGCGCCAGCTCTTCATGTAGCCACTCTCCGTTCCTGCAGATAGAACAGCCGAGGCATAGTCGAGTGCCTCCTTCTTTCCGGTACGAGCTGAATGCGTGAGGTCGAGATCCCTGCTCTCTCCGCTAGTGGAATATGTGACGATGAAATACCTTGAATCAGCAGTTTCCGAAGATTCGGAACCTGCGAGGATGAGAGAGATTATCATGTCGGCCCTCTCTGTGATCGCCCTGTAGCTGTGAAAGACGCTGACTGAGACGATGATGCTCTGAAGAACAAGTAGTGAGACGAGCAGGAGGAGAACAAACCTGACCTGAAGTCTCTGCATGAGGCTGATCTTCATCCTTTCTCCTCCAGGACATATCCCGAGCCTCTCATGGTACGGATCGTAAGGTCGGAGCGGATTGCCTCGAGCTTACGTCTGAGGTAAGAAACATAAGTCCATACGGTATTTTCCTCAGCTCTCGACTCCTCGTCCCAGATGTTTTCGAGGATCCTCTCCGCTGCGATTACGAGCCCCGGACTGCGCATGAGAAGCAGCATTGTCTGATATTCCTTCCCGACAAGCCTGTAGCTGCCGCCGGGAGCACTGAGGACGAATGATTCTGTGTCGAGTGTGGTATTTCCACAGTAGAGTACGCTTGTCTGCTGGAGAGTATTCTTTCTTGTCAGCACTCTCAGCCGGGCAAGGAGCTCCCTTACATCGAAGGGCTTTGTAAGATAATCATCCGCTCCTGCATCCAGCCCCGTTATCTTGTCATCGATCTCCGCCCTGGCCGTCAGAAAGAGTACCGGCGTCACGATTCCGGCCTTGCGTGCACGTCTCAGCACCTCAACGCCGTCCATGACACTCATCATTATATCGAGAACGGCTGCGTCGTATGAGCCGCTCATGATATAATCCAGAGCATCCCCTCCGTTATCAACACCGTCTGCCGTATAGTTGTTCTTCTGCATGATGGAAAGAAGAGCACGCCTCAGGGACGAGTCGTCTTCCGCAATCAATATTCTCATCAGCTTTCCTTTTCTCTTCATGGAGTATACTCCATTCCTCCGCAGTCCGGAAGAACTCTTTTGTCATCAGAAAAGGCGGGGGAAACACGAAAAGTCAAAAAGAAGTTATGAATTACCCTTTTCTTTGATGGTAATTTAGAAGACGGAGGTTGATGATTATGATTCTTCACGTACTAGCAGAGGCGAACCGCTGCTTTGAATGCAAAAAACCGATGTGCCAGCTCAACGGATGCCCAATACACACACCGATTCCCCAGATGATACATCTCCTGAAGGAAGGAAAGCTCAGAGAGGCGGGCAATATGCTCTTTGCCAACAACCCTCTCTCCGTCATCTGTTCTCTTGTATGCAACCACCAGGCCCAGTGCGAAGGCCACTGCATCCAGGGCAAAAAGGGACAGCCGATACATATATCGTCCATCGAAAACTACATTTCCGACACATGTCTCGACCAGATCAGCATAGACATCCCCGAATGGAACGGAAAAAGGATGGCGATAATAGGTGCCGGCCCGGCAGGAATAACTGTCGCCATCGAAATGGCAAGGATGGGATACAAGGTGACCATTTTCGATGCCAAGGACAAGATCGGCGGAATCATGCAGTACGGTATTCCCGATTTCAGACTACCCAAGTCAATCCTCGCAAGATACAACACTCTTCTGAGATCGATCGGGATAAACATCCGTCCCAACACGACTATCGGAGGTGCGCTTGAGATAAAGGACCTCTTCAGGGACGGTTACAAGGCCATCTTCATCGGAACGGGCGTGTGGAGGCCCAAGAAGCTCGGAATCAAGGGAGAAAGTCTCGGGAATGTACACTTCGCAATCGACTTTCTGGCAAACCCCGACGCATACCATCTCGGAGACAATGTCGCCATCATCGGTATCGGGAACACCGCAATGGATGTTGCGAGAACGCTCCTGAGAAAGGGCACGAGACACGTCACGCTCATCGCAAGACGCGACAGAATCGACTCGAGCGAGGAAGAGGCCGAGTATGCAAGACTCGACGGTGCCGAATTCCTCTTCGGAAGAAGCACCCTCGAAATCACAGATGACGGCCCGATTATCGACGAAAACATCCTCGACGATGAGGGGAATATAATATCTCGTAAGAACGAGCCGGATCTCTTCAGGGCAGATTCGACTATCATTGCCATAAGCCAGGGACCGAAGTCGAAGCTTGTGAACACCACAAGAAACCTCCAGGCATCGAAGAACGGACTACTGTTGACGAACGAGAACGGAGAGACGACATGCCCCGGCGTCTTCGCTGCCGGCGACGTCGTCCTGGGAGCAAAGACAGTCGTCCAGGCTGTTGCATACTCCAAGAATGTAGCTAAAGCAATCGACGAATATATACAGAGTCTTCCGGAGGATTATGTATCGCCTCTTCTAAAAGATGAAGAATAGAGGTGGAAAGTGAGGGCCGCAGAGAAAAGCGGCCTTCTTCTTTGCTATAAATCCGCTCACTCATGAACAAACCCGGAATTCGAACTTTCCCGAGTGAGTGTGAAATCATAAGGAATGTACCGATAAACCCATATAACCGTTACAGGCCCCGGAATCAAACTCCGAAAGCTGTCTGAGTTTGGGCTTTTTTTCATCCCAACAGGCCTAAAATGACGCTCCCAAAGGCCTGCTTTCTGCCACTTCAAACTTGCCACGCACAAACAACCTGACAATCTGAGTGGTATCGATAGAAAATCAGTTTGATATCACTAATCATCTAAAAGTTTGCTTTGACGCTCCTAAACAGGACACTTCTGACGCGACATTGCACCTCCATTGGGAGAGTGCCTCAATAACAACAAAAGCCTCCGATGGGTACGAGGGCTTTATTTACGTGCTATTGAGATCAATACTGTGAGGACAATGCACTCTTCATCGCACTTTCAACAAAAGCATTAAGTGAAATATTATGAGATAAGGCATAGGAGGCTGCCTTCCTGTGCAGTTCAGGAGAAACCCTGACATTAAAACTTCCTTTATAAGCTTTTTCAGGCTCCCTGCCCTGTGCTTTACAGAGTTCAAGATAATCATCAACTGCGTTATGGAAGTCCTCAACAAGCTCCTTTGCATTCTGTCCTTCATATGAGATTAAAGCTCTGATTCCCATTACCTTCCCATAGAAGAGTGAATCTTCCTCAGAAAACTCAACAGTCCCTACATAACCTTTGTATTCGATAGCATTATTCATATGAGTTCCTCCGTTTCCAAAATATCAATTATCTGCTTAATCTGATATTCTAAGAGTTCTTTCCGGGGATGTGGCTTATGAAGCAAAATCGCAGGATGCTTATCGCTTTCGAATATTACCCTGGAGCCACTTGTACGACCCTTATCAGATCTCTTATAGTCCATAGAATTCAGAAGCGCTTCAACTTCATCAAGCGTCATATTCTTCGGACGTGATTTCAGCTTTTTTATAAGTTTGTCCTTCTGGCTCAAGCTTTATCCTCTTATAGGTAATATAAGCCTGAATTTGAAAATATGCAACTAAATTCAGTTACAAACACGCTCATCATAATGAAATTTGGTTTTTGGATAAATCGGTAAACAAATGATACAAAACAAGGCGAAAAGAGAGACTTACCCTGCTTCACTTTGTGTGCAGCGTTGCATTGGATATCATAAGAGAGACTTCAAAGCCCTGTAGAGGCTGGAGCCTGCCCTTTTCCTCCTAAACCGGCGAGTGTTATTCAGTCTGCATTCAACTGCGAAGTCTGAGTTCTTACTTCTCACTTTCCCTTTCGTCCTATGTAGTCGAAGCGGCATTCAGTGTCGGGATCAAGGGGATAGACGGGTCGTGTTATGTTTCTGTACGGAAGCCGGGAGAAGATCTCGTTCGTACTTCCGTCTGTAAGAACCATGACCGAAGAGCGGGCTATCGCCCTTATCTCAGGCTCGAGATAGCCGAGTTTGACGACTATCGCCCTTCTCTTCTCCGGCTCGACGCCGAGCGCCCTCATCATACCGGGGTCGTAACATCCTACATGTTTCGAGGTAACGACGATCTCGATACCGCATCCCGATACAAGCGTAAGATCCGCTCCTCCTGCGCCCTCCCAGTTTCTTCTGACGGCCTTCACTATGCCGTCGAAAGAAAGCGCTGTACTTGTCTTTCTATCGAATGAGGCTCCGAGATTCCCCTTCACCCTCCCTCCTTCTCCAGCAGCTGCGGCAAGGGATGAGAAAGCGGGATCGTAGAAGGCCTGATAAAGGAGCGGAGGATCGAGGGAGGTAAGACGGCCGTCGGCTATTATGGCCTTGAGAAAGTTCGTCACGTCCCCGGAGGAGCCCGCTGTCGGATTATCTCCGCTGTCAGAGAGTACGACAGGCCATTCACCCTCCGAGAGGGTCTTCACTGTCCAGTCAAGGGCATCTTTCACTTCCATCGTCCTGTTGTAGAAACAGAACTCACTTCGCCTCTTCCAGAAGATGCGTCCCAGCTCCAATGCCTCTTTCCGGGCACTCTCCTCCCCGTCGTCTGTTACAACAAGGGCTGTAACACCGTTTTCGCTGACATCGGCCCAGGGAAAACCCAGAAGATATGACGCAGCCATTACATGAGGTTTTTTCTCATATTCGCGAAGGAGCTGTGTCAGGCTCCTCATAGGCTCGACGCTCGTCTCCGACTGCTCGCCGGCGATTAGAAACGGAAGATGCACGGCCGCCATATGAGGCGAAATGCCCTCCTCGATGACACGCTTTGTTATCCCGGCTGCGTGTATTCCCGTCTCATAGGTATCGGTATGGGGAGCACACTTGTAGCCGACAAAAGCATCGGCGTTATCCATCATCCTCTCTGTCACCGTTGCATGCATATCGAGTGTCGTTATTACCGGTACATCCGGAGAAAGAGCGCGTATCTTCTCAAGAAGGTATCCTTCAGCCTCCCCCACATCCTTCACACGCATGGAGCCGTGCAGACTGAGGCAGACTGCATCGACGGGAAGCGCTCTCTCGAGAGTCTGTATGAACTCCTCCATCAAACGCATAAAATAGTCTTTCTCCCATTCACCGTTCGGTACGGCACGTGCAAAGAGTCCCGGAATTACCTCATACCCGGCGTCGAGAAGCGTGTCGACAATCCCGTTGATCGAGCTCTTTCCGCCCCTTCTGAGAAGCTCTTCTCCTCTTGTGACGAGAATATCATCCGGGCCCGTGATGATAGGGTTGAAGGTATCGGATTCATGGTGGAAGCCGCCTGTGAAGACTCTCTTTCTCATCTCCTGCCTCCCCCCGAGAGCTCTACGATATTCCTGACACGCATCGAATCGGTTTCTGTCAGCATGAACTCGCTCTGTCTCAGCATTCCCCCCATGTAGATATGTCCCGGATGGAATGTCATCGCCGACGCCTTCTCTCCCGGAAGGTATACGTGGTACTCCGAAGCCCCTATCTTCTCGTCGAGTTTTCTGAAGTTTCTCTCAGTTATTCCGCAGCCCGGCATTACGATGATTCTGTCACCGGCGGCCTTTACAAGCTCACAAAGGAGGTCAGCCCCCTCATAGACTGTCGCCTCCTGCCCGCTTGTAAGGAGCCGGTTGAATCCCAGTTCGATGATAGTCTCGAGAGACGAGAAGGGATCGCGTGTCATATCGAAGGCCCTGTGGAAGGTCGCCTCCATGGGGAAGGCAAGAGAGCGCAGGATCCGGCACCTTTCATAGTCGACATTCCCCTCGGGTGTCAGAATGCCGAAGACGACGCTCTCTGCCCCCTCCTCTTTAAAAACCTTCACATCCTCCTTCATTACCTCAAACTCGTCTTCCGAGTAACAGAAGTCGCCGCCGCGGGGTCTAATCATGACGCTTACAGGAAGAGACGAGAGTCTCCTTGCAGTGCGGAATGTACCAAGAGAGGGTGTCAGTCCCCCCTCGAAGAGATCGCTGCAGAGTTCGACTCTGTCAGCCCCGCCTTCCTCCGCCCTGAGCACGGATGAAGCTGATTCAAGACATATTTCGATTTTCTTTCCTTTCATTTTAGTCCTCTTTTCTTATAAGTTTTATTCTGAAGTTACCAATAACGGCTTCAGATCTTTTCATAGGAGAGCCGGGAGTGTGGAAGACGATTGTCTCACGCCCCATAGTAATTCTGACGCAGGATGAAACTACGGCGCAGCTTTCCCCCTTCTTCATTGAAAAGACGAATGTATCTTCATGTGTTTCGATACACATCTTCAATTCCACCTTCAAAGGCTCGTCGAGTTCATATGAAAGAGTGTAGTCTCCGTCTTCCGGAATGAGACAGTTCCACATCCAGCCTGTGACGATTCTTCTCAGGGAGTAGTATTCCGCTGCGGTGTATCTGGAGAGCGGAGTTCCGTTCAGAGGAGAGAGAACGGAAAGAGGATAAAAGGGCCCGTCATTCTCCTTCCTCAGGAGTCCTCCGTCCTCTTCTAGACCCCTCCCTACACCTCTGAGTACATCACGCTCGAATTCCACGACGCTTCCGTCACCTCTGAGCCCGATATTGAGAAGGTAGTTTCCACCGTTTCCGACGACATATCTTATGCTTTTTTCAATCTCCTTTATCTTATCATCAAGTCCCACCCTCTTCTGCCAGCTGCGGTATCCCCAGGTGGAGTGGTAGATGGTGGCGGGAGTCTGCCAGGGAACGCCGAGCGAACACTCGGGATAGCTGTTGTCACCCATCGTCACAAAGTCCCCCCAGTCATTCCACACCCGTCCGTTGACCATGATTGAGTTCTGGAGAGTATGTGCCTTCTCATAGACACGCCTTGACTGTTCTTCTGTCGGTGCACCCATGTCCATCCAGAGCTCACATATTTCTCCGTATGCTGTAAGGAGCTCCTCAAGCTGGGCCATATTGTACTCCATATGCTCATCGGTGATGATATCTGAATTATGCTCACTTATCGGCACCGCCAGAGGATAGTGCCAGTCGATCCACGAGAAGTATATCCCGAAGCCGAGTCCCTTTCTCCCGCATGCATCAGAAAGCTCTCTTACAAGGTCGCGCCGGGCGGGGGAATTCATGCTGCTGTAGGTTGTAGTTTTTGTGTCGAAGAGACAGAATCCGTCATGATGCTTTGCTCCGATGACAATATATTTCATACCCCCTTCGAGTGCCAGATCACAGATTGCGTCAGCGTCGAATGCTTCTGCAGTAAAGCTCTCCTTGAGATTCTCATAGTCGGCCTGGGCCACGGGGCCGTGGGAAAGTATCTGTTCGCTGTAGCCCTTCTCCACACGCTTTCCGTTCCACACACCACCGGGGATGGAATAGAGGCCGTAATGAATAAACATACCGTACCTGAGAGTAAGCCATTTTTCCTCGGCTTCCTTCCTATCTCTGCTGATCCACTCTATTTTCATGCTTCCGATTATATTGCAGAGATGGCTTCTTGAAAGGGTATTTTCAACAAGAGAACCATCAGAGTCTTCCTTTCCGGAATGATAAAAGGGTATTTTTTCGAAAGGAGTTATGCGTTTCTGACAAACGACCCTTCAGTTTCCGTCCTTATACCTTCCTTTTGAAAATCAACGCTTTCGAACCCTTCCCGGCTCACGGACGATTGACTCATGAAGAAGAATGTTTTCTCCACGAAGCTTAGTCCTGTTCTGAAAAAAGCCGGAAAACACTGGCAGTTCTACCTCATCGCCGCGCTTCCTCTGCTCTTCTTTCTGGTCTTCCGCTACGCACCGATGTACGGAATCCTCCTGGCATTCAAGCAGCGCTACTCTCCCACCCGTGGAATCAGCGGGAGCATGTGGGCGTCATCCTACGGACTGGGACAGTTCGTAAAATTCTTCTCTAATCCATCAGCGCTCAGAACGATGTGGAACACCTTCTCAATCAGCATGTACGCAATAGTCGCCTCCATCCCCGTCGCCGTCATTCTTGCTATCTCACTCAACGAATGCCGCTCGAAGAGATGGAAGAAGACGGTACAGCTTGTAACCTATGCCCCGTACTTCATTTCGACGGTCGTCATGGTCTCAATACTCATGCAATTTCTGGATCCTGCAATCGGCCTCTTCAATGCTCTGAGGAGGCTCTTCGGCCTCGAGAGCATGAACTACATGGGCGAAGCGAGGCTCTTCAAGCACATATATGTCTGGTCGGCAATCTGGCAGAATACGGGATACAACGCAATCATATACCTCGCGGCACTGACGGGAATAAGCCAGGACCTCTACGAAGCTGCCAGAGTCGACGGTGTCAACAGATGGCAGAAGATATGGCACGTCGATCTTCCCTCTATAAGGGGAACTATCGTGACCATGTTCATACTCAATATGGGATACGTGATGAGTCTGGGATTCGAGAAGGTCTTCCTCATGCAGAACCCTCTGAACCTCGAAACATCCGAGATCATGTCGACATACGTATACAAGATGGGGCTCATCGGCAGTGACTTCGCCTACTCCACGGCTATCGACCTGCTGAACTCGGTTATAAACATCACACTCATTCTCCTGTTCAACAGACTCTCGAAAACAGTATCGAAGGAGGGAGGCCTATGGTAGGAAAAAGAAACATGAAAGTGAGGGAGTCCGGTGCCGACAGGATCTTTACCGTCGTCAACACAGCATTTCTGGTCTTCTTCTTCGTCATCGTCCTCTATCCCCTCGTCTACATCCTCTCCTGTTCCATCAGTTCAGCACAGAAGGTAGTCCAGAACAGGGTGTGGCTCTGGCCGGTCGATCCGGACATGGAGGCATACAAGGCGGTATTCAGGAACAAAGAGATCCTCACAGGGTACCGTAACTCCCTTCTCTATGTCCTGTTGGGAACCGTCGTATCTGTTCTTCTTACAATGTTCCTGGCCTTTCCGCTTTCGAGGAAGGAGTTCTACGGAAGAAAGACTGTGACGAAGCTCATTCTCATCACGATGCTCTTCTCCGGAGGCATGATTCCGCTCTACCTCGTGGTTAAGAACCTCGGTCTCTACAACTCGGTATGGGCTATGGTCCTGCCCAACGCAGTCTCTGTATGGAATGTGATCATCACAAGGACATTCCTTGAACAGAACATCTCCGACGAGCTCTACGACGCGGCACAGATCGACGGATGCTCCGACATCAGATTCCTCTTCGAGATCGTATTTCCCCTTTCAGGAGCCATCGTTGCCGTCCTGGCTCTCTTCTATGCAGTTGCCCAGTGGAACAAATACATGGATGCACTTCTCTATCTGCAGGACAGGAATCTCTATCCGCTCCAGATAGTTCTCAGAAACATCCTGATCGTCAACAGCTCCACCCCGAGCATGATGACAGATACAGTGGCTGCAGCCAGGTACCAGGGACTAAGTCAGACTGTAAGGTATGCCGTAATAGTTGTGGCAAGCCTTCCTCTTCTCGTGGCTTATCCTTTTGTGCAGCGCTTCTTTGTAAAGGGCGTTCTTGTCGGTTCGGTAAAAGGCTGAGGAGCCTTTCCAGATAAAAACAAATGGAGGTTTTTATGAAAAGAATCATCACTTTGATCGTCATCGCGCTGATGATCACATCGGTTCTGACGGCACAGAGTGCGAAGGAGAAGATGACAGAGGTGGAATATACCCCGAACGGCACCTACCCCATCGTCACAACTCCGATCACCGTAGACATCATGGTCGTCCAGGCTCCGTGCGTCGAGGATTTCAACACCAATGAATTCTCGGCATACATGGCCGAAAAGACGAACGTCCATGTCAACTTCATCATGGTGCCGGAACAGACAGCGAAGGAGAAGCTGGCCCTGACACTTGCGTCCGGTGACTACCCCGACGCATTCCTGGGCTTCGGAATCTCGGGAGACCTCGAGGCGACATACGGCTCTCAGGAACACCTGTTCCTTCCTCTGAACAAGTACTATTCCCGGGAATGGATGCCAAACATGATGAAGGCACTCGAAGACTTCCCCGGTTCACAGGGCTATATGACGAATATCGACGGCAACATCTATTCACTGCCGCGTCTCGAGGGATGCTTCCACTGCTCGAACCAGGCGAAGATGTTCGTCTACCAGCCGTTTCTGGACGCGCTGGGACTCAGCACCCCAACTACGACAGATGAGTTTTACGAGGTGCTGAAGGCTATCAAGACGAGAGATCCTAACGGTAACGGAAAGAATGACGAGATACCGCTTGCAGGATCCATCATCGGATGGAGCGACAACCTCGAGAGATATCTTCTCAACGCATTCATCTACTGCGACCTCGTAACGGACATCAATGCCAGCTCAACAGGCGGGCTGGGCTACATCATGAACGGAACTACTGTGGACACCATCGTCAACAAGGACGCATACAGAAAGGGCCTGGCATATATTGCAAAGCTGTACAGGGAAGGTCTGATCTACAACGGTTCGTTCACCCAGGATTCCAACCAGCTGACACAGCTTGTAGAGAGCTCCGCAGAGCCGACAGTCGGCTTTGCAACGGGAGGCTGGAGAGGACAGTTCACGGCAATCGGCGGCGAACGCTTCAGGGACTACCGGGCTATTGCACCTCTCAGGGGTCCCGACGGAGTACAGGAAGCTGCTGTCTTCCTGCAGGTTCCGGGTGCGGGGGCTCTCGTGATATCCTCAGAGAGCAGGTACGCAGATGCTATCATCAGATACTTCGACTACATGTTTACAGAGCAGGGACTTCTTGAACAGAGAAACGGATTCGAGGGAACGGCATGGACATGGGCTGAGAAAGGACAGGTCGGTCTTGACGGAGAAACTGCAGTCTGGCAGGAGAAGATACTCTGGAACGACAAAGATCCTCAGAACGTTACGTGGATACAGGTTCTCTGCGGCTCCTTCTCCTACAGACTGAAGAACGGACTGGCACAGTCGCCGGTGACAAAGGACGATCCGTCATATTATTCTGCAGCGAACAACGAGAAGACGCTCTACGACGAGACAGCCGAGCTCTATAAGCCGTATTCACATACCGAGTATCAGGTGCCGACGCTGAAGTACACGGCCGAGGAAAACGAGAAGTACAATACTATCAGGGTGGAGCTGGCAAACTACATCCGCCAGAGTGCCGTCAAATTCATGGTCGGTACGCTCGATGTCAACAACGACACCGTATGGAACGAATATGTGGCGAATCTCGAAAAGCTCGGACTCCGGACATGTCTCGAAAGCATGCAGACTGCCTACAACAGACAGTATGTAAAATAACCGTTAAGGAGACAGAATTACCGTCCGGTACACCGCCGGGCGGTTTTCTTCACTCTCCTGTCACGATACAGTCACAGATCTGCATTGACTCATAGTAGGAAAGAGGCCTGTCACGGTAGTAGTCGTCCTTCGTCTCACCGCTTGATGAAGAGAGGACATTGCCCTCTCTGTCGAGAAGCACGAATCCCGGTATCCAGATCTTCGGAACGGAGGCAAGCGTCATGATTCCCGTCTCCTCACGGTATCGGACAGGAACGTACGGAAAGTCGTAGTCCCCCTCTTCGAGGAAGGAAAGAAGATCCTCGTCGCTTATGTCCCTCTCATGGCCTGCGAATATGAACATCACATTCCCGTACATGCGCCTCAGACGGTGTACAGTCTCCTTCAGTGTCTCCTGGTAGTCTCTGCAGTAGGGGCACCATGAAGCCGCGTAATATATGAGATAGTAGTCCGAGTCGAGCTTGACAGCCTCCCCGTCCCTGGAGAGACATTTCCCCTCCCATGAGGAAGGAAAGCGGGATCTTCCCGCCTCCGTTGTCGCACACGAGGAGAGAAGGCAGATGACAGCGGGAATGAGACATATGCAAAAAGCAACTCTTTTCATGTCAAAACTATACCACAGATCAAGCTCAGTCTTCCACTAAAACATGATACAATCTCCTTACATGAGAAAACGCTTCCCTCTCACCAGATCATCCATTGTCATAGCGGCCTTTGTCGCACTCTGTCTTCTCTCACTCTCCGTCTCACAGATATGGCTCTTTGGTCAGAGCGGGAGGGAAAGAGCTCAGAGAAGCCATTTACTCGTATCATCGATGGTGACGATTACGGATAACAACATTGACCAGGCGGTGAAGCTGGGGCAGATGCTCGCCCTCGACCCGGAAGTATCGAAATTCATCCATCAGGGCAGTATTGACCCCGGCTCGAATGATATCCAGACGATGATCGACATACTCTGGAAGCTTCCGGCGGGAAAGAATGTGAACCCCATAATCGCCGACATCCTCATATACTCGAGGACAAGCGATTATCTGATGAATTCGTTCAATCTATTCTTCGATATCGAAAGGATGTACTCCATCTTCCGCATAGAGGGACTCTCTGGACTACAGTTCAGATCCTTCTACCTCACATCCCGCTCCTCGGGCTTCTTTCCCGCAGTCACGGCTCTCGTCGACAACAGAAGCGTAAAGGTCGTACCGTATATCCAGATATCCCCGATATCGAACGCGAGTGCAAACAGAGGGAAGATCATTCTGCTCCTGAAGGCAGATTTTCTCGAGAAGAACATCAGAACTATATTCGAGAACAGAGACGGATGGTTCCTGATAGGAGATAGAACGAACGGAATCATCACTTCCTCCACATCAAAGACGACGGAAGAATACACGGCTCTCCTCTCCCTTCACGACGGACGGCATGAAAACGTCAGAATCGGAGGAAGGCTTTATTCCTTATCGGTTGTGACCGGCCCCGCCACCGGTCTGAAATACATATGTGCGGAAGTGAAAAACCCGATGGCGGCAGACATCATTCCAGCGGCCTTCATCATAAGCTTCATCCTCCTCGTCATTCTTTCATCCTCACTCCTCGTCGCTTTCATTCACTTTCTCAAAAGCAGAAGACACTGGAACAGGCTGAAGGACCTCGTGGGGAATCCCGGCGACGGACTCTCTGATGAGCTTGTCGCCTTAACAATCTCTGAGATACTCCGCGACGAGAGGAAGAACGGAGAGAAGGATGAGAACACACTTCCCTTCAGATATGAAACCATCTTCAGGCGCTATATCGACTTAATACCGCAGACAGACGGAGAACTCGAGGCCCTCCTCGATTTAATCCACGGCCCGCCGTGGAAGAACGGCGACAAGTGGAAACTTCTGAAGATAATCATCCGTGATGAGGCTCCATCAGATCCCGACACCCTCGATTTTCTCCGTATAGTGACAGAGAGGGAGGCAGGAGAGTCATTCTGTGAAAACTTTCATGTCGGAATGGACTTTGTCACGGCCTCATGGGTGCTTATATGGAATGCATGCGAAACCATACTCGAAAGAAACATACGCATCTTCAGAGAGAAACTCGGAAAAATGCTGCCATTCGACTTCACGGTCGTTTCATCGGGCGTAAAAAGCGACATCGAAGGGCTTAGAAAAGCCGTCGTCGAATGCAATTCGGCCGCTCTCCTGATAGATTATTCCGCCACAAAAACCGTCTACCTCGATTACGACGAGACGGCACTGCGTCCCGGAAAACCCGTCTTCACCCCAGATATGGAGAAAGCTCTTCTCTCTGCAGTCACATCAGCCGACCTGAAGGAGACAGAGAGGATAATCGACCTCATAAGGAACGAAAACTGCGTCAGGCAGAGTCTCAGTGCGGAAAACACAGACAGGCTTCTATCCCGGCTTCACCTCACTGCTGTACGCTACAGCATAAAAAGAGGCTGTGAAAGAGTACCTGCAGCCTTTACGTCATTCGACGGCGCACGTCTCTTCTTCCTCACCCTGGCGGGAAACAAGACAGAGTCGAAGAAAGAAGTCGAAAAACATACTGTCGATACGATAACGGCTTACATTGAAGAAAACTATCCCGATCCGTCACTGAATCTCTCAAGAGCTGCCGTAGATCTCGGAATGAAGGAGAACTATATCTACCACTTCATGCTTACACGCATCGGAAGAACGTTCGCCGACTATCTTGAGGAGTACAGGCTCGAGAAGGCCGTGACTCTCCTCCGAAGCGATAACGGAAAGGCAATAAATGCCGTCGCCCTTGAATGCGGCTACAGCAACCCTCAGACATTCAGACGGGCCTTCAAGAGACGCTACGGCAGACTTCCGTCGGCATTCAGAGGCAGATAAAACTACCTTCTCATTCCGTACATCCGGAGTGAATCATGGAAGGAGTGCCTGCGGTTATACTTATCCCTGTAGCCCTCAAGGATCATCTCCTTTCCGCCCGGTGTTCCCCTCGACTCAACGACTTCCCCGAGCGCGGCGATGAATGACGCACACTCGTCATAGTATTTGCGTTTGTTTCCTCCCATGATCGCGGAGACCCGGAGGTCTACCCATCCCTCTACCTTCTCAAGAATCCCGGAGGAGGTTTCTTCATCAAGATGAATATCCTTCTTCCATCTTTCAAAGCATTCGGCAAAGAGAGCTGCGTCATTCTTTCTTCCCTTATTCTCCGTTCCCGAGAGGAATTCAGCGGCGGAGAACGACGATGCCTTCATGGCAAGAGAAAGCATTGTATCCATACCCTTTCCCGCAGCTTTGTCTGAGAGCAGCAACAGAAAGAACGCAATTCCCGGTTTCATGAATGTTCCGGTCCAGCCGAGTCCATTCTCCTCATTCATGAACTTCTCCACCACCTCATCGAAATGCCCGTCAAAGAAAAGCATTACGGCAAGAGGAACTCTCTCACTGAAAAAAGATGAAGAGCTGTAGAAGTCACGGTAGATTCTCTGCACACCTTCAGAAATGCCCGGCCAGGATGAGGAAAGAAGCCTGAGCCTCAGGTAATTCACAACAGACGGTGTTGTCCGGAATGCCTCCAGCCAGCACTTCTCCATTATATCCTTCTCACCTTTTTTTATAGCATGCTCTGCTGTAAGGAGAGCAACCTCGCTTCTGAGGTTCTGATGCGCGGGAATCTCGTCAAGCGCCCTCAATCCGACAGAGAGAAGTCCGGACGGATATTCCTTCTCCTTTCCTTTTTTCAGGATATCGCGGTATATGACCGGATGCGATGAAGCATAGCGTGATGCATAGTCAAGAACGGCCTCAGGGTCAGCAACCATCCCTATCGCTTCCTCTATGAGACCGTCCACATTCTTATCCTGTCTTGAAGCGAGAGCCTCGATCCATGACGGAAGGAAGGATGAAAGCTCCATCTCGTAAGGCGCTGAGGAGAGCAGGGACTCGAGCGTGATGGAGTAACAGCCGAACGAGAACATCATCCCGGCCATCGCCTCTGCACGCTTTGCACTCTCATTTCCCATGTATGCAAGGTAGAGTGCTGTTTTCACTGTCTCATCCCTGTCTCCTCTGATCAGATTATTATAGAAGAGGTCAAAGAGGGACATCGCATCACCATAATAAGAGTCGCCTTCGACTTCGACAGAGAGAGTCGAGAGACTCTCTGCAAGAGCGGCCCCTTCCCTGTACTCTTCATGATCGAGAGCCTTTTCCAGTAAGGAGACGGCATTAGAGATGTCGGGAAGGATTTTATCCGGGTCGCGGTAAAAGAATTCGTCGGCCGGGTCATCATTCCAGTCGTCCCATTCTTCGTTGTACTCACTTTCGATTGCCTTGCCGCCGTCCCGGATTTCATCAAGCCTTCCAATTGCAGCTCTGATCTCCTTTTCCAGACTGTCGTCTCTCTTCGTCTCCTTTCCGGGAGAAGAGGAAACGTAAGTTGAAAGTGTATCCAGAAACCACCTGCGCTTCTCTTCCGGCAGGGTTCTTGCCATTTCGTGGATGAATGCTGAAAGCTGTTCTTTGCCGCCGCCCGAAGATAAGGCATCTACTTCTTTGAGGAATGTCGGATAATTCAATTGTCGTGTCTCCTGTACAGGAGGTATTATCACATCTTCCGGGAGAGTTGCATAGCTGAAATTCTGTTCGGGCCCCGGCAATGTTCTCTCGAATCTGCCGGGTCACAAGAGCTTCAATAAAAAGCTCATAGTCAGAGACGGGGAAATCGGAAGGAAGGGATCTTCAGAAGATTCTCACTCTCCTCTTTCCTCCGTTCCACCCGGGAATAAGAAAAGGAAGAAGGGGATTGTCATCCGCCGCCGCGATCCCGGCTCATCTACATGAAGACGAACCGGACGACAAAGAGTATTACCGACACAATTACGAAGATAGTCCCAATTATCGCTCCTGCCGGAATTCCGGCATACGGCCGCCCCCACACGTCTGTATAACCTGCCAGGCTGAAGAAAATCATCAAAATTCCGATAATACCAAGTATAATCGCCAGTACAATCATACCAAATCCTCCTCGATTTGTACTTATGAAAAGTACGGAGCTCCGCCCCGATACTGTCCTTATAGTGATTATCAGGACAAAGTGTCCAAATCATTGTACACAAAGAAGAGAAAATCGCTCTGAAGCTGACAGCGTCCGCATGGGGATATCGAAGAAGGAAATCAGCTTGAAACTCGAGAAGCCCGGGCGGACTCGGAGGACAATATCGAAGTGACGACAAAGGGTTTACTGGAAAGAAGAGGCGCAAACAAAAACGGATACCGGCGCGTCAGGGGCACATGAGAGATAATCTGCAATAAATTGTCCAGCCGGATTG
>CAVACS010000013.1:0-27086 GCA_963587105.1 Anaerovoracaceae bacterium
ACTCTCGATTGATGAGTCCGCTATTGACGCTGTGATCGACAGTCTCAGCTAGACTAAGTATAGTTCATGCAAAGATTGGGGAACAATTTAGGATCTTTTGAACGTAAAACATACTTGTCAAGTACTGAGGCTAGCGCCGGAATGGCGCGTGTTGGAGATTTCTCGAATACAAGTTGGCAGGATAATGTCTCTTCTCCATGTAACAATGAAGTTAGTGTCCGCCCCGTCCTAAGGTTCTAGACCTGTCGGAAGTCATCAGGTAATCGCTCTCTGTCGTGGAGGGCGATTATTATTGTCTTGAAATCTCAGATATGGCGCTCTGTTACGGCGGATAGCTTCTGCTGTTTTATGAAAGAGCTCCGGCTCCCTTTATTCTTTTACTCTTCCGTTTGTGTTATACTCCCTCACGTATGGAAAGAGACTTCAAGACACTCGGGATCATAATAAGGAAGGAGAACAGGGGTGAGAGAAACTCCCTTGTCACGCTTCTTACTCCCGACAGCGGCCTTGTCGAGGCCCTCTCCTTCGGAGGCGGCAGGGGCTCGTCGAGCTTCCGCATCCCGCTCTACGGGGAGGGTGTATTCTCTCTCGAGAGGAAGAACGGGAACGCCGTCTATCTCAAGGATAGTGATATCATAAGCGAGCACGAGTGGGTGAAGGATAGTATGGATGGCATTGCATGGGCGGGGCTCATGAGCGAGCTTGTCATAAAGGCGCGTGTCGTCGACAACGCCGTCTACAGACTCTACACATCGGTGCTTGACAGGATGGAAGGGGAGGACGGGGGTAAGTGCGCTGTCTATTTTCTCTCGCATTTTCTTCTCCTTCAGGGGCTCAGCGGGGACTGGGAGAGCTGCCCCTCATGCGGGAGAGAGTACACAGCCGGGGATATTCTCGGCTTCTCGACTATCACGGGAACGGCTGTATGCTCATCCTGCGACACACTCTCGTCGGCACTCATTCTTCCACCCAATGCAAGAAGCTACGTCATGTGGGTGACACGCAGCGATATAGATACGGCCCTCGGCTACAATATATCCCCCGGAGCTCTCTCGAGGATCAGAAGCTACCTGGTCCGGACGCTCCGCTATGCATTCCCGGCAAGGCTTAAGAGCCTTGAGTCCGGTTTAATCAGTTAAGGAAAAGTTTATATATGAAGACAACAATGAATACTCCCGATACGGATTACGTACAGAGAATTACCGAGAAGTTCTCCCTTCCCGTCCTCACGGCGTCGGTTATGAGCCGGCGCGGTATAAAGGAGGAGGACCTGAAGTACTACCTCGAGGACGACATCGTCTACCAGCACAGCCCCTTCACTGTCGACGACGTCTACTCCGCAATAGAACGCATTGAGGAGGCTCTCGATACGACGGAGGGTAAGGAGCAGGAGAGAATCCTCATATTCGGCGACAGGGATGTGGACGGCATAACTTCGACGGCCATTATGTACAAGACGCTGAAGAAGCTCGGGGCGGAGAATGTCTCGACACGTCTTCCGCACGGGGACGAGGGCTACGGCCTGAGCCCGGATCTCGTGAATGAGATCATAGAGGGGGGATGGACGCTCGTCATCACAGTCGACAACGGAATAAGTGCCGTCGATGAAATAAAGACACTCGAAAAAAACGGCGTCGATGTCATAGTACTCGATCATCACCTTGCGCAGGATGTGCTTCCCCCGGCTGTAGCCATATTCGACCCGAAGGTCGAGGGCTCGGGCTATCCGTTTTCCGGACTTGCGGGATGTGCAGTTGCCGCAAAGCTGAGCTGGGCACTCCATTTTTCGCGTACGCCTCTCTACAATTCATCGGTAATCCTCTTACATGCATCACTCGGGAACGACACAGTCGGCGTGAATGCAGTGAGACTGGAGAATCTTGTGGAGGTTTCCCGCTCTTCCGATGAATTCGTAATCGGAGAGAAGGGCTCTCTCTATTCCTCTCCGCTTCTGCCTTTTCTCTCGAGCGGAACACCTGTTGTCGTTCTCGACAGAGAGACTGAGCTCACGCTCCTCAGGAAGGCCTTCGGCAGCGGCGTCGACATATCTCTCGAGGAGTTCAGACCGGCACTGGAGAAGGTCATTCCCTCTGCAGCGGGAAAGTCGCTCTTCGATCTTGCGATGCGCTCGCGCTCTGCACTCTACTCGTCAGGAGCGAGAGAGATCGAGACTCTCGTGAGTCTCTTCAGAAGTGCCTCCATCTATTCCTTCAGCTCGCTCACGAAGGACTTCGAGGAGATCCAGGTCCTGGAGGCCGTCGGAACGATAGCCGACCTCATGCCCCTGACTGACGAGAACAGACTCATTGTGAAGAAGGGCCTCAGGCTCCTTTCAACGCGTCCGCCTGAGACTCTCGCGTACCTGTTATCAAAACAGGGACTCATAGGACACCCCGTCAGTGCGCAGAACGTCTCATTCAAGATAGCCCCTGTTCTCAATGCATCGGGAAGGATGGGGGAGCCCGAGACTGCGCTCTCCCTGCTTCTTGCCTCATCCTATAGTGAGATAACAGCCCTCACAGATAAGCTTCTCTCCCTCAATAGTGCACGTCAGAAGAACGAGGAGGATGTACTGGGTTCCGTTTCGCCCCTTGCCGAGGAATCGTACATACGCACTGACGGCAGATTCATCATCGTCTACGACGAGTCGATCCCGAGGGGACTTACAGGCTCCATTGCAAGCAGACTCTCGAACGAGAAGAATGTTCCGTCGCTGGTGCTTGCCTCCTCCGAGGGAGCCGTATTCGGCTCTCTCAGATGCTCCGATCCCTGGAACGCGAAGGATCTGTTATCTGTATTCTCGTTCCTCTTCGAAGATTACGGCGGTCACAGGGCTGCTGCGGGACTCAGGATGAAGGAGGAGAAGAGAGAGGAGTTTGTCACATCCCTCTATTCATATATCTCATCCCTCGACGAGGCAGGGGAGGAGAGGGGAGAAGAGGAAGTCGATGCCGTCCTCTCCGACTCCGATTACGGGGAGGATATCTGGAAGACACTCTCCGTCTTCCAGCCCTTCGGACAGGAGAACGGGGAGCTCAGGTTCTACGTGCCCCGTGCCGTCGTCAGGGAGGCATATCATGTGGGAAACAGTGATAAGTACATGCGCCTCTCCATCGAGTGCGGAGGCTACATATGGCCTGCGGTGTGGTGGAATGCATCGAAGGATGTTCCCGTTCATCCGGGAAGCACGATCTCCTTCATTTTCAGTCCCGAGATCAACTGGTGGAAGGGAGTGGGGAAGGAGCAGTTCAACATCAGCGCAATCGAGGTGATAAAATAGGGGACAAACGCAATTTTTCAAATGAAAATAACGCATTTCATATTTTTTTGAATAAATAATTTGACAGTTCACAATCTTAATGGGATACTTATTCAAAAAAGAACAATAAACAGAAGGAGTTTATATAAAATGGTTATTCTCATTGCAGATGCATTTGACAAATCCCTTCCCGAGAAGCTCAGTGTTTTCGGCGAAGTAACAACAGACATCGAGAGACTGGCGGATGCTGACGTCGTTCTCATCAGAAGCAAGACGAAGGCTACAAAGGAATACATCGACAGGGCTAAGAACATGAAGCTCATCATCCGCGGCGGCGTCGGCATGGACAACATCGACATCCCGTACTGCAAGGAGAAGGGAATCGTTGCAACGAACACACCCAGGTCCTCCGCTATCGCTGTTGCCGAACTCGCATTCTGCCTCATGCTCAGCACCCCCAACAATCTCTGCTTCTATGACTCGACGATGAAGAACGGCGAGTGGCAGAAGAAGACGAAGAGACATGAACTCTACGGAAAGACACTCTGCCTTCTCGGTATCGGGAACATTGCACGCAAGGTTGCGGAGAGAGCACACGCTTTCGGTATGAAGGTCGTCTCCTACGACAAGTATGTCGCTTCATCTGATGTTGCTGAGATGATGAGCCTCGAAGATGCTGTAAAGGACGCTGACTACATCTCCATGCATCTTCCTCTCACACCCGAGACAGAGAAGATGGTCAATAAGGATCTCATTGCAAAGATGACAAGAAAGCCCGTCATCATCAATACGGGAAGAGGCAAGTGCGTCGACGAGAAGGACGTTGCCGAAGCTCTCAAGAGCGGTGATCTTTCATGGTTCTGCACAGATGTCTACTCGACAGAGCCTCCGACAGCTGACAATCCTCTCTTCTCATGCACGAACGTCACATTCACACCTCATGTCGGCGCAAACAGCGAGGAGAACCTCCTCAGAATCGGCGAAGAGACATTCGCTACAATCGAGAAGTATCACAAGGAAGGCCTTGTTTAAGAGGAAAAGGGGGGAGCTTATGGTTAAGAGAATCGACGATACGAATAAAGCTATAATTAGACTTCTGCAGGACGGCAGACGCCCTTACTCCGTTATTGCGGATGAGCTGGGCATCACCGAGAATACTGTAAGAAGCAGAGCCAACAAGCTTCTCGAGGACGGAGTGCTGAAGATCACGGGAATGGTGGACCCGGAATACGTGCCGGGACTCCAGGTCATCTACATGGGTATCAAGCTCTCGACTATGGAGCTTGCGAAGAAGGCCGAGGAGTTCATGGCACTCAGGGGAGTCGTCTCCGTGGCCGTCGTCACCGGACGCTATGATCTCATTGCAAAGCTTGTTCTGAGCGAGGAGGAGGATCTTTCGCTTCTGAACTTCTTCTCGAACGAGCTTACGAAGATATCAAATGTTCTGGATGTGGAGACATACGTGGTCTATCAATCACACAATCTCCTGGTTCCCTATATTCTGTAGGCTTTTTCTCCTCATTACCCTCCGCTTTGCAGGCGGGGGGATTTTTGTTGTCCCTGTTCCCCGTATTATATATAATTGCCATAACCATATTTCGAGAGGAATCAAAGTGAACAGAGACAACTTTAAAGATATACAGCCTTATTTCGGTACCGACTTCGATGATGCGGTGAAACGCCTCCAGAGTCAGAGGGAGTACATCGGTGCCTTCGCATGCATGCTTGCAGGAAGCGATCTCAGTGCAATCGGAGGCGTTGCGAAGGACGTGACGGAGAAGCTCGGAGAGGTGCACTCCTATGACGATTTCCAGCGTGTCATAACAGCCGGCTACTTCATTCCGACAGTCATCAGGAACACGATGACGTCCTTCACGATTTCGGGAGGAGAGAGGCTTGATCCGGAGAAGGGATACCTCTTCATATCAAACCACCGCGACATAATACTCGACTGCATGCTCCTCGACTATGCACTTCTCACAGAGGGTAAGCCCATGTGCGAGATGGCCGTCGGCGACAACCTCATGGTCAACCAGTTTGTAGAGGATCTCTTCCGTGTAAACGGCGGAATCATCGTAAAGCGCAGTCTGCCTATGAGGGAGAAGTTCCTGGCATCGCTGAAGCTTTCAGAGTATTTTGTGGAGACTGTGACGGAGGAGCACAAGTCCATCTGGGTTGCACAGAAGAGCGGAAGAAGCAAGGACGGTATAGACCAGACCCATCCGTCCATAATCAAGATGCTCTATCTCTCGAAGAGGGAAAGCGGTGTGAGCTTTGCCGAGCTTATAAAGAAGTGCAACATCGTCCCCGTCGCCATCAGCTACCAGTTCGACCCCAACGATATCAACAAGGGCAGAGAGGAGATCCAGAAAGAGCTGAACGACGGCAGATACGAGAAGAAGAAGTACGAGGACCTCATCAGCATGGTCAAGGGGCTGAGGTGCGCAAAGGGTGCTGTACATATAGCGATAGGAGAGCCTATTGAGAAGGAGTGTTCGACGCCCGATGATGTCGCGCGCGAGATCGACAGACAGATCCACCTTTCATATATGCTCTACGACACCAACTACATCGCCTACGATTATCTGGAAGATAGTGACAGGTTCAGCGGAGAGTACACCCCTCTGACGAAGAGTGCATTCCTCTCAAGATTCAACCATCTCTCACCCGATCTCAGAAGCTATGTTCTCAATACCTATGCAAACCCCGTTAGGATGATGCTCAAGGAAAAGGAAAGTGAAGAAAAGTAGTATTCTTATCTTTCTTCTCTCTCTTCTTCTCTTCTCCTGTACAAAGGAGAGCTTCTCGCTCTCGTCTTCTATCCTGTACCGTAATATCTCGGTCAGTGACGGGATGAGAGAGGAGGAGGCCGTCCTCTCGCTCTCGCTTTCGTCAGCGAAGGACGACGAGAGCTACTCCTTCCTCCTTGTTTCCCCCTCGGGTGAACTCAGATGGGAAGGCGGACTCGTAAAAAGAGACGGCCTCTATTACTCTGATGCTCTCGGCCTTACAAGGGGGGCACGCTTTGAAGAGGGTGAGTACAGCCTCTATATATACTCTTCATCCGGTACGACACTCTCTGTTACGGTTCCGCTGAGGAAAGAGGAGGGTGACTACACATTTGAAAATGCCCTCAGGAAGGACGATGTTTCAGTCGTCTATTACGACCGCGAGGGCTTCGTAGTCGGAGAGGACGAGGAGAGCGACTTTGCAGTTGTGACATACAGCGACAGATATTCCAACAGAATTACGCTCAGAGTTGAATTCAACACTTAGACGGTGCGGCCCACCATCTTCATGAGATTCTCCTTTGTCAGCCTTATGAGGAATGTGCGGCCGTGGGGGCAGCAGGGCTCGTCCATTTCGAAGACCTTCTCGAGAATGCCCCGGGCTGTGTATCTGTCGACCTCGTCCCCCATCTTGACTGCGGCACGGCATGCCATGGTGGCGAAGAGCTCCTCCTCCAGTTCATGCTCGTCTGACTTTGCACTTGTCACAAAATCGACGATCCTGTCCTCGATTCCGCGGCAGACGGCGGGGACAGCCGTTATCTCCCACTCTCCTTTCGATATGTGTGAAAGCATTATGCCGAGCTTCGTGTAGATATGGCAGTGTCTGTCGAGATAGTCGTCCGTTATATCGTCAACCTCGATTCTGATCGGAACAAGGAGGTTCTGCAGAGTCTTCTGCGAGATGATTTCATCGTAGAGAATCCTCTCGTGTGCCGCATGCTGGTCCACAAGGTAGAGAACGCCGTCTCTCTCGCATATGAGAAAGAGCTTGAAGGCCTGCCCGATGTAGGTTATTTCTTTCTTCTCTTCTTCCTTCTCTTTCCCGGGAGGAGAAGAAGTTGCCTCCCTCACCCTCTTGAGCTCCATTGCCTTCTCGAGCCATGCCTTATCGCGGGGAGTGTAGGGGGTTATCCTTTCAGATACCGGTGATCGGGCGGAAAGGCGGTCAGCCCTCTCTGAGTATTTCTCCCCGGTGCTTTTCTCCTTTTCAACGGGAGAGGGGGATGGGGATGTGCCGTAACTCTCCTTTTTTCCGTCGTTCTCCCGCCCTCCGGCATTATCGAAGAGATAGAACTGGTTTTCACTCTTTATCTCGGGGATCTTTCTTTCTATCCCCTCCTTGAGAAGTGATGAGACTGTGTGGTGTACCTCAGGCAGGTTTCTCAGCTTCACCTCCTTCTTCGCGGGGTGTATATTGAAGTCGACGAGTTCGGGCTTGTCGTCTATGAAGACAGCGGCGTATGGATAGCTTCCTCCGGGGAGGAGCTCCCCGTAGCCGTAGATTACGGCCTGGACAAGCGAGTACTCCTCGACGGGGCGTCCGTTGACGTAGATTCTGATCTCCTTTCTGTCTGAACGCCTGAATGCGCTAGAGGCCGCGACTATCCTCACCCTGTATTCCTCTTCATCCCTCGAGAGGTAGTAGACGTCGCTCTCCGGGATTGAATACTCCCTGTAGAGCATCATAACCCTCTCCTTGAGGCTCTGGCCCTTGGGCCACCTCAGCTTCAGTGCACCGTCCAGAGTGAGGCTGAATCCTGTCTCAGGGAAGGAGAGCGCCTTCGATATGAAGAGAGTGCGGCAGGCTGCGGCTTCGGTGCTGCTTCGCTTTAAAAAGCTGCGGCGTGCAGGAATGTCGTAGAAGAGATTCTCGCTTGTGACCTCGGTTCCCCTCTCGGGGCCTGTGGATGAGAGCGCTCCTCTCTCTCCGTTATCTATCGTGATTGTGGATTTTATGCCGCTTCTGCAATCGCATGTAGATATCGTAAGTGTTGCAACTGCGGCGATGGAGTACAGCGCCTCTCCTCTGAAGCCGAGAGTCTGTATCCTGTAGAGGTCGTCCTCGGTCTTTATCTTGCTTGTTGCATGGGGGGAGGCGATGATGAGCATATCATCACGCTCTATCCCCGTCCCGTTGTCCTTTACCTTTATCCTGTCGATTCCGCCGCCGTCTATGGTGACCGCTATCTCGTCACCGTGTGCGTCCACGGCATTATCGAGGAGTTCTCTCAGGACCGCCTGCGGGCGGTCAATGACCTCACCTGCGGCTATACGCGAGGCAAGACGGGGAGGAAGGAGGGTGACGGCACTCATCAGGATCCGCTCTCGTCCTCGATATCGACGAGTGTCTGTGTAACCCTGATTGCGGGGGAGGAAGTCTTTACTTCGCTCTTCTCATCGGTGAGGGTGCTTTCCTTTACCGCCACCACCGGCTCCTCAGGCGTGGTGAGTGTTCTCTCGTTTTCCGTGATGACGGGCTCGTCCGGAGTCGTCAGACTGCCCTGAACTGAAGAAAATACGGGAGGCGCGGGAATGCGCGGAATTGATTCGACTGCCGCTTGAGGCGCTGCGGTCTTTATTCCGCCTTCGGTGATGACACTCTCCTCTTCTTCCTTCCTGTCATTTTCAAAGACGCTCTTGTTCGTCATGAAGTCGAGGCCCTTTCCGCTTTCGACTGTCGTATATGTTCCCCTGACCGCGTCGTAGGTTCTGACAGATGAGGACGTGTAGTTGTATATGTATTCGTCACTCTCCCCGCTGAAGACGTAGAGGCTTCCCTCCGCCTCCATTTCGGTGAGCGTCGTCGGAGTGTAGATTCTGACGCTGCGCCCTGCTGTCGTCATAACGGCGCCTTCGCCCTTGACTACGTAGAGTGTGAAGACAGAGCCGTCGTCTATGATGGATGCGATCGTGCCTTTCCCGATAAGAACCTTTATTCCGTCGCCCTCTGCCGTTACCTTCTCGTCTTCGGCGAGGACCATGATGCCCTTCTCATCTACTGTGACCTCAGTCTTTCTGATGGTTCTTCCGTTTCCTCCGACGAGTGTGCTTTTTCCCGAGAAAGAGAGGGTGGTGGAAGCATAGGTGATGGAAACGACAAGTAAAAGCATTGTAAATAAGGCTGTAATCTTCTTCATAAAAATACCTTTATGCCGATATTACCACAGTCATCCCTTTTTCTCTACAATTCCCTCTCCTTTAAGAGAGGAAAAATCATGTGCATTGTAGATGTGCTCCCTCGTAAGCTTATCGATGTGGCAGAGAGAGGAGACTATGGGTTTCAGTGCGGCCCTTACGTTTGTCTGGTCGTAGGGGCAGACGGGCTTGATTACGGGAATATCGTAAACGGAGGCGATTCTCTTCATCACGTTCTCCTTTGTCTCGATCAGCGGCCTAATGATCTCGATCTTTCCGTCGAAGAAGTCCATCTTCGGTTTCATTGTCGAGAAGGATGCACGGAAGCACAGGTTCATGAGCGTCGTCTCGACAAGGTCGTCGAGGTGATGCCCGAGAGCAATGCGTCTTATATTGTGCTCCCCAGCCCAGGAAAAGAGGATGCGCCGTCTGTTTCTGGCACATAGATAGCAGTTGAAGTCGTCCCTGAACGAGGAAGGGAACTGCGTCTCGTCGAGAATGACGAGAGGAATCTCGAGAGAGTCGAAGTATTCCCTTATTCTCTCCCGGAAGACGGGGTCTACGGGATGTTCGATCCAGTCTATCATGACAGCCGAGAGAGAGTAGGGGGACTTTATCCACCTCCGCCTCAGTGCGAGTGCGAGAGCAAGCGAGAGGGAGTCCTTTCCTCCCGACGCCCCGATCAGAATCTCCTCGTTCCCGTCTATCATCGAGTAGGTGTTCACAGTCTTTCCCACACCCTTGACAAATCTCATGATCCAGGGCGGGATGTCACCCTCGAGGAGTGTGCGGTAGCTTATCTTTTCTTCACTCATAGCGTTCCCAGTGTAAGGGCGGCTGCAGCGTCCTTCGTCTCGACGTATGAAGGAAGATAGAGGGCGACCTTTCTCAGCGCCTTCTGGAAGAGGTTCGATACCTCCCCTGTGAAGACCATGTCCGTGTCCTCTATGTCCCTTACCTCTCCGTTTTCAGAGACAAGTGCGATGTGGCTTTCGAAGCTGATGGGCTCGGGTATGTCGATGATGACCTCCCACTCTCTGAGGGAGGGATAGCTCCCGCTGAGTCTTCTGTAGATGCTCTCCTCCGTCTCCTCCTTCTTCTCGAGCACAGCCGCCGCCGTCTCTATCTTTCCGCCCTTCGTGTATTCCTTCTCCGCCTTCCTCTCGAGGAGGTCGTTGTGCTCGACCCTGTCGACGAGGACAAGGGATGGAGTTTCCTCCGCGTGGGAAAGGCACAGGGCGTTGAACTCGTTGTCGTCGAGGTAGTAGAGGTCGTCGTATTTGATCGAGCCCTCGAGAAGGGCCTTCGTGAGAGCCTTCTTGATCATGCATGTCGCGGCTCTCACGCCCTTATGCCAGTAGAGGGAGCGGTACATCATATACTTTGAGAAGAGTATCTGCTCGACACTCGAGACAGCAGCTCTCTCTAGGCAGAGCCGCCCTGATGAGAGAGAGAGGGAGGAGATGATGAAATCCGTATCCTGCTTGCCGTACGGCAGTCCGCTGAAGTAGCCGTCGCGTGAAAGATAATCGAGTTTGTCCGGATCGAGTGTCCCGGAGAGTATGTTGCGGTAGAGGAGGGTCTCCTCGTCCCCCGTGAGCTGGTCCTTGTCGATGATGGCCGCAGTCATTGCCGCATCCGCCCCTGTCGCCTTCACGGCCTCATTGAGCTGGGCGCGGTTCATGATCATGTCGGCAGCTATCTCCTCGTGCTCCCTTATCGCAAGCTCCTTGAGGGAGTGTGCATACGGGAAGTGTCCGATGTCGTGCAGGAGGCACGCCGTGAGAAAGCTCATTATACCCTTCTCGGTGAAGGGGAGAGTGTCGGCCTTCCTTGTCAGGGAAAGCATGATCTGACGCGAGAGATGATAGACTCCTATCGAGTGGTCGAGGCGTGTATGGACCGCTCCGGGATATATATGGTAGCTCGGGCCGTTCTGCTTTATTCGTGCCAGTTTCTGTACATCCCTCACCTCTGTCAGCGCCTTGAGCTCCTTTGTCATCGGAATACTCTGCCAGAGGGGGTCCTTGACGTAGTGCGTAAAGCCCCTGTTCAGGATATCTTGTGCTTCATTTCTGTTCATTACAGATTATTATATCATCTAGACGGGTTTTTCATATATACTGCATACATGAAAAGAGTACTCGTTTTTGCACTTGCCGTATTACTGTGTCTCCCTCTCTTCTCTGCTGTGGCACCTCTTTCAACATCGATCGGGAAGGTATCTCTCTCTCCCGGGAGGGGAAGTGCGGAGTATCTTGTATGGTCGGCTGTGAGGAGAGAGTACAGTGACGGGTGGCTCGAGAGGTACACCTCGTCCCCGGTTCCCTTCGCCCTTGCGTATTCCTCCACGCTGTCGCCGCTTCTTCCCCTCGATAACTATATTGTCTCCGAGGAGAATGAGGGGGAGGTGAAGGTCCTCGACATGGAGAGCGGGACTGTAATCACATTCATAATAAAGGAGGGCAGTATAACCGCCCTCCGCATCGATAACTGAATCCTTATTTCGTAAGCTCTTCGAGTCTGTCGAGAAGCGAGTTGAAATACTCAGCCGTCTCTCTGACTGCCGCTGAGTCCGCCATATCGACGCCGGCAACTCTGAGTGATTCGATGGGGTAGCGGGAGCCGCCGCTTCTGAGGAATGTCAGATAGTCGTTCTTCTCCTTCTCGCCGCCCTCGAGAACCCTCTTCGAGAGTGCGATCGATGCCGCGATACCCGTTGCATACTTATATACGTAGAATGCATTGTAGAAGTGCGGGATTCTCAGTCCTTCCAGGTCGGAGTATGACTCGAACTCGAGCACAGGACCGAAGTATGCCTCCAGAAGTCCCCTGTACGTCTTTCTCATGAAGTCGATGGTGAGAGGTGTTCCGTTCTCCGCAGCCTCGTGCAGTAAAAGTTCGTATTCTGCGAACATGGTCTGGCGGAAGAATGTCGCAACGATGTCCTCGAGCTTCTTCGATACCAGGTATGCCTCCTCTTCACGGCTTTCTGCATTCTTCATGAGGTATGCCGAGAGAAGGTTCTCGTTGAATGTCGAGGCAACCTCGGCTTCGAAGATGGTGTAGTCATAAGAGGGGAAGGGATTGCTGTGTGACGAGTAGTAGGAGTGCATCGAGTGTCCGCCCTCGTGGATGAGGGTGAAGACGCTGTCGAGAACCTCTTCCTCGTAGTTCGTGAGGATGTAGGGGTTGCCGACAAAGCCGCCGGAGGAGAATGCTCCGCTTCTCTTTCCCCTGTTCTCGTAGCGGTCGACCCACCTCTCCTCTGTCAGTCCCTTTACAAGTGTCTTTGAGTAGTCTTCGCCGAGGGGCTTCACAGCCTCCTTTATAACCGCCACAGCCTCATCATATGTGTGCCTGCTGTTTACTTCCGGGACCATTGCGACGTAGACGTCGTAGTGCTTGAGCTTATCCTTTTTGAGCATCTTCGCCCTGAGACTGTAGTATCTGTGGAGATAGGGGAATGCCTTGTGGACGTTCTCGATAAGGCCGGTGTAGACGCTCTTCTCGACGTTGTCGGGAAAGAGTGCACACTCGAGTGCGCTGTTGTAGCCGCGAGCCCGTGAGACGAAGATGTCGTTCTTTATCGAGCCCTCGAATATGCGTGCAAGTACGTGCTGGTTCTTCTCATAGACGGAGTAGAGCTTTTCGTAGGCTTCCTTTCTGACGCTCTCGTCGCTGCTTCTGATGAATTTTGCGAATGTGGAGTGTGTCAGCTTCTCGCCCCCGACCTCGCCGAAGTCGAAGTCGATGTTGTTGGCGTCCCCGAAGGCATGCTGGTAGCCGCTTCTGTTGGCGGAGAAGAGACTCATGATCCTCTCCTCCTTGTCCGAGAGTACATGCTCCTTCATCCTTCTTGCCTTCGTGATGTAGATCCTGTAGTCACTGTTTCTCTCCTCTGCAAGGTACTTTTCCACCTTTTCATCGGAGAGCGCCATGAGCTCGGGGTCCATCCAGCTTGTCTTCTCGCTGATTCTGGCCCACATCATGTCGGCCTTTCCCGCGTCCTCCATCACCTCCGGATTCGTCGAATCGGCAGAGTAGTTGAGCGCTGCCCAGTGCAGTGTCGTCTCCGCGTCCTTCAGGAAGGAGAAGAGGGTGACGAGTGCATTATGAAAATCGTCGGATGAGGATGAAAGCTTTCCCTTGTATTCCTCGAGGGAGGGAAGTCTCTTTTCGAGAGAAGCAAGCTTTTCGTTGTAATCGGCCCTGTCACGGCAGAGTGCCGAGAGGTCCCATGTGTCAGCTGTTTTCTGGTCTTTACGTTCTATCATTTTTCCAATTCCTTTTCGAGTAAAGTTCTGATTATCGAGGCAGCTTTGCCGCGGTGTGAGTATCTGTCCTTCTCGCCTTCTAGAAGATCTGCAACGATGCATCCCGCTTCGTCGTTGTAGAATACGGGGTCGTAGCCGAAGCCTCCGTTTCCGCCGGAGGGGGTGAGGGCAATGCTGCCTCTGCTCTCCTCCTGTATGACATAGATGCGTCCGGGTGAGAGATAGAGGCATATTGCACATACAAAGACAGCCTCTCTGTCCTCCACGCCTTCCATGTTCTTCAAGAGGAGCATGTACTTCTCCCTGTCGGAGAGCTTGCGGCCGGTCTCCTCTTCGCCGTAGCGTGCCGTATGTATCCCCGGCCTTCCGCCGAGTGCTTTTACACAGAGTCCGGAGTCGTCCGCGAGGACCGGCTGATGAACGGAAGCGTAGAGCGAGGATGCCTTGATCACGGCATTGTCGATGAAACTATCCCCGTTCTCGTCGGGGTCGAATGCGATTCCCTCCTCCTTCGGCAGCGTCAGCGTCCAGCCTCCGAGGAGCCTCGACATTTCCTTCTTCTTGTGTTCGTTTCCTGATGCAAAATAAAGCTTCATGCAAAGATGATAGAATAAATCAGCTGAATGTTAAATGACTTATGCGCTCGAGTTCGCGCCGGATGAAGGAGATTCCCATCGAGACCGTGCTTCTCGAGAGTCCGAGTGCCGATGCTATATCCTCATGGATGATGCCCTTCACGGAACGCCTGGCATCCCGGATCCTGTTGCGGTGGCACCTTACCTGTGACATGTAGTTCTCCTTGAGCACCGAGTACTCCTCCTCGCTCGTTGCCCTGTACATGCTGTTCCTGATCCTGGCCATCAGACACCAGTGCATTGCAGCCTTCTCGAGGTTCTTCTCCCTGTCGGGAGTATTTCTTCTCACAACCTCGCTCTTGAGGTACAGAAGGCGCGCGAATGCCGCCTCGTCGCTCTGGAAGACCCGGGCATAGTTCTTTGCATCTGTCACATCGTCGCCGCCGGGGGGTATGGAGAGGATGAAGAGCAGAAAGTTGCGTCTGAAACTTTTTTTCACAAGCTTGTTTCTGAGTATTCTCTCCTTTCTCGAGCGTGTCGGGACTCCTATGAGGTTCCTCTCTTCGATGATGCAGTCTGTAATGTCCTTCATGTTCATCGAGGCGTACCTCTCCGGAGCGGGGATGAGGAGGGAGTGAAAGAGCTCCTCCTTTTCCCTCTCCGGTGCAAGATGATGCTCGTCGGTTGTATAAAGATGGTCAGCCTCGCTTATATATGCGCTCTCGATATAGCGGCGGGTTCCGGGGCGGTGCTTGACGCGCCTTATGCGGTAGATGCATACCTGCTTCAGGTAATGGTTGAAGCTGTGGCTTGCGATCCGGTATGATTTGATGACCCTGTCAATGTCCTCGTAGACGTTGAGGAATACGGAGGAGATGAGATCATCGCTCATCATAAGCTGCTCCTTGCATATGAGATAGATGAGATTCTTCGTCCTCTCCTTTATGTATCTTCCTTCTTCGGTATCGAGTCCGTTCCTCTCTTTTCTGTTGTAGCGTATGACAGTCTCCGAAAACGCCGCGTCTTCGGACGTAGACAGTAAATCCTCTTTCATTTCCCACTCCTGTCCCGTTTTTACGGGTAAGTACTCAAATAATAAAAGCGTGCCATAGGAAAAATAGTACGCTTCAGTCATAAAAAAGGACGTTAAAATACAAAAAGCTTAAAGCGGGGCGTTATCATCCTTCTTCAGGAAAGGATTCTGTTCACTCCCTGTCTCTCTCTTTCTCAGAAAAAGGCGTAAGAAAAGCCCCGGTTTCCCGGAGCATGATTTATTTGATTTCAAGAAGCGCGTTCCCGCTGCCGATTACCTTCGGTCTCTCTCCCTGTGTGACACACCTCTCGTCGACGATGACCTCTTTCACGCCGGGAACCGAAGGAATGGAGTAGGAGATATCCATCATGAGGTTTTCGACTATGCTTCTGAGGCCTCTAGCCCCCGTCTTCTGCTCGAAGGAGGAAGCGGCAACCGCCCTGACTGCCTCGGGAGTGAAGGTGAGCTTTATGCCGTCGAGTGCGAACGATGTCGTGTACTGACGGATTATGGAGTTCTTCGGCTCCGTGAGTATTCTCTCGAGATCCTCCTTCTTCAGGTTCTCGAGGCTTACGTGGATGGGAAGTCTTCCGATGAATTCGGGGATGAGACCGAACTTCACGAGGTCATCCGGATGGAGGAGCTTGAAGAGCTCTCCGAGGTCCTTCTCCTCATTTTCCTCGACCTTCGCTCCGAATCCCATCGATGACACCGCCGTTCTCTTCTCGATGACCTTGTCCAGGCCCACGAATGCACCGCCGCAGATGAAGAGGATGTTGGATGTGTTGATCTTGAGCATCTCCTGGTTCGGGTGTTTGCGTCCCCCCTGGGGAGGAACGGAGGCAGTCGTGCCTTCGATGATCTTCAACAGTGCCTGCTGCACGCCCTCTCCAGAGACATCGCGGGTGATGGAGACGTTCTCTCCCTTCTTTGCGATCTTGTCTATCTCATCTATGAAGATGATTCCCTTTTCAGCCCTGGGGATATCGTAATCTGCAGCCTCGATGAGCTTGAGAAGTATGTTCTCGACGTCCTCTCCGACGTAGCCCGCCTCTGTGAGCGTAGTGGCGTCGGCTATTGCAAACGGTACGTTCAGCTTCTTTGCAAGGGTTCTGGCGAGCAGGGTCTTTCCCGTTCCCGTCGGTCCGATGAGGAGGATGTTGGATTTGTCGATTTCGACACCGCTTTCCTTTATCTTTTCGGCGTACTTGATTCTCTTATAGTGGTTGTAGACTGCAACGGAGAGCACCTTCTTGGCGTCATTCTGACCTATGACATATTCGTCGAGGTAGTTCTTTATCTCCTCGGGAGTGGGGATGTCGAGATTCTCGAACTCGTTCTCTCCGTCGTCATTCTTCTGCTTCTTTATGATCTCGTTGCATGTATCGATGCAGTTCTCGCAGATGGCGATTCCCGGCCCGGTCACAGCACGGACATGTCCGTCGAGGGGCTGTCCGCAAAATGAACAATACTTAACGTTTCTAGCCATTCTTCCTCATCACTTTGTCGACTATTCCGTATGCTACGGCCTCATCGGCATTCATGTAGTAGTCGCGCCCGATATCCTTCGTGACGGTCTCCCCGCTCTTTCCTGTATGATGGGCGAGAATCTGTACGGTGAGAGCCTTTATCCTCTGCATCTCCCTGTTTGTCACAATGATGTCACTCGCCTGTCCTCCGGCTCCGCCCGAGGGCTGGTGGATCATCACGCGTGCCGAGGGGAGGATGAAGCGGTTGTCCTTCCTTCCTCCTGCAAGGATGAGGGCCGCCATGGAGCATGCCTGCCCGATGCAAATCGTCCTCACGGGGCATGCGATGTACTGCATGGTGTCGTAGATGGCAAGCCCTGCCGTAACGCTTCCGCCGGGGGAGTTGATGTAGAGGTTGATGTCCTTCTTCGGATTCTCGCTTTCAAGAAACAGGAGCTGTGCAACGACGAGGTCGGCAGTGGCATCGTTTATCTCGCCGTCGACGAAGATGATCCTGTCCTTGAGAAGTCTCGAGAAGATGTCGTAGGTACGTTCCCCTGTACCTGTCTGTTCAAGTACATAGGGAACATATGTATTGTTTCTGGGTCTGGCCAAGTCTTACTCCTTGTCTTTCTCTGCCGCTACTGCCTTGAAGGTGTTGTTTTCGATGAGGAACGGAACGGCCTTGTCGATCTTGAGGTTCTCCTTCACGTATTCCATATAGTCTTTCTTCTTTTCCTCGCTGAGGTCCTTGAGCCTCTCTTCTCCTCCGATCGCCTCAAAGATCTCCTCGTCGGTTACAGGGAAGTCCTCCTTCTCGGCGATTGCAGAGAGAACGATCTCCCTCCTGGCCTCTTCTGCAGCATCATCCCTCATTCCGGCGAGTAAGCTTTCCTTGCTGTCGCCTCTCTGCTTCATCAATGCTTCGAGTGTCTTCTCTCCGCCGAATGAACGTGCAAAGTTCTCCCACCTTGCTTCGAGGACGCTGTTCACCATCGTCTCGGGAACCGTGAATGTCACATTCTCCATGACGGCATTGAGCACAGCTTCGCCCTCTGCGCTCTTCCTGTACTCCTCGGCCTCCTCTTCAAGATCCTTTCTGACGCCGTCCCTGAGATCCTGGACAGTCTTGTACTCGGTCTTCACATCCATTGCGAAGTCGTCGTCAACCTCGGGAAGCTCTCTCTTCTTGAGCTTTGTGAGGGTGATGGAGAATGTGATTGTCTTGTTCTTGTATTCGTCGCGAGGAGCATCCTCTTCGCCGTATGTCTTTTCTACTTCCTTTGTCTCTCCAGTGCTCATGCCGACGATGTCGTCATCGAGCTTGAAGAGGTTGTATGTCGTACCGAGAGTAAGGGAGAAGTCCTTTCTCGAATAATCCATGTCCTCTAAGCCGTCCTCGATTACCTTGTAGTCGACTGTTGCGATATCACCGATTTCGGCAGGAGTCGTCTTGTTGATGACGATTGCATTCTGATCTCTGAGCTTCTCGATCTCCCTGTCGACGTCTTCGTCTGTGACAGTCGCATTATCCTCATATTCGACCTCGAGGCCCTTGTACTGCGGCAGGCTGAATGTCGGAGAGATGTCGTATTTGACTGTGAATGTAACGTCGCTGTCCTTCTTGAACGGAAGGAGAGTCTCCTCGTCCTGGAGTTCAGGAGTGGAATAGGTGAGCGGCTTTTCCTTTGTTTCAAGTGTGCCGATCGTCTCCTTGAGGCCTTCTTCCATGAGGTTTAATGTAACCTCCTCCCTGATCTGGCTTCCGATCTTTCTCTCGACTACCGATGTGGGTGTGTGACCCTTTCTGAAGCCGGGAATCTCGACTTTCTTTGCATACTCGTTGAGCTTCTCCGTGTATGCCTTTTCAATGGACTCTGCATCGAGCGTGATTGTCAGCAGTGCCTGACTGTTCCCTAAATCTGTGAATTTCTTTTCAGTTACCATATATCTGGAACTCCCTTGCAAATATGTTGTTACGTGATAGTAGCCGAATCAATATATACTTTTTCAATTCGTTTGTACATAAGTCATGATTTGAACATAAGCATTCCGGAGGGAGTCGGAAAGTCCGACAGCGGGAAAAAGTGAAAAAAAAGAGAAAAATCATCTACTAGGACACAAACTGTCCTACCTCCGGCGTCATACTTTTCTCCGGAGGCAGAATATGACGAATACGGAAATAATCAGAAATGCAGAGGAGGCCCGGCTCTCGCGTCAAGCGGCGTCGCGTTTCATCCGCGATATGGAGCCCTTCATCCGCTCTGTCAGCGCACGCTTTCTAGAGACGGCGAAGGGGAGGATCTTCCAGAGCGACATCTTCGTCTCGGCGGAGACGGGGTTTTACAAGGCAGTCATGAGCTTCGATTTCTCGAAGAAGGGCTTCATAAGCTATGCCCGTAAGGCGATAGAGATGGAGGTGAGGCTCTTTCTGAGCAACGAGACGAGGACTGTGAGGCTGCCCCGTTATGTCACGGCGTCGGCAAGACAGATCGACAAATACAGAATAAGAAACGGAGAAGGCGACAGAGAGGGCGAGATGAAGGCTGCCCGAATAACCTCCGAAAAGACATACAGACTCATCGAAAGTGCACGCTCATTCGACTCTGTTTCGTCTCTTGATGCCCCCCTCTCTGATAAGGGGACGGGACTCGAGGCTCTCATCCCGGGCGGTCCGTCTCCCGAGGATGTGCTTCTCGAGAGCGAGATGAAGAGGACACTCTATTCTTCACTCGAGACTCTTCCTCCGTCCGAGAGATACATCATAATCCATTCCTACGGACTCGGCGGCGCGGATAAGAAGAAAAACAGCGTCATGGCCCTGGATCTCGGCATCTCGGCCGCAACTGTGAGAAACCGCAGAAAGAGGGCCCTCGCTTCGCTCAGAGCAGCCTTCTTCCTCTCGTGACACAGCGTCCCGGATCGGCTACAATGGAAGCGTGAAAAGATGTATTCTCCCCCTTGTGATGATCCTCTTCATCCTCGCTTCCTGTGCAACCGTTTCCGATTCCGCCTCATCCGGTACGGACGACGGCGCTTCTCTCACTGCGCTTATCAGGGACATAGTATCGTCTGAGGGGGAGAAGAGGCTGACGAAAGCGGATCTCGAGACTGCTCTCGACTCATCATACCTTGTCTATTCGGAATACATACCCTCATACGACGAGATAAAAAGCCGCTACCTTTCTTCCCTCCTTGTCGTAGTATCGGAAGGAATGGAGGAGATTTTCTCCCCCACCGTCCTTGCGGCGGGAGAGGAGATAGGCAGCAACCCCGCACCGTACATTTCGGGGGAACTCGTAACACCGTCTCTTGAGGCTGCAACTGCGGAGATTCTCACCGAGAATTTAACTCAATATCTAGCTGGCCGGAACGGGGAGCTTGAAGAAGCCTTCACTGAGAGCAGGGATACATTTTCAAGGGTGCAGAAGGCATATGCCGCACTCTCCGCCGTCTCGAAGGGCGTGGTTCTTCCGGAGGCGTCCCCGGCAGCGCCGCAGAGACTGGCCTCTGCCGCCGTTGAAAGATATTTCTCCATCCTTGAAGAGGAGGAGATGGAAAAGAGACGCAACCCCCTCTACGGCGGGCGCAGTCTCTATCTGGAGAATTAGGATATGAGCGACCTTTTTTCATCGGCAGCAGTTACATCCGAGCCGCTTGCCTCGCGTATGAGACCGCGTACCCTCTCCGAGTACGTCGGACAGGATCACATACTGGGACCGGGGAGACTCCTGAGGCGTGCAATCCAGATGGACCAGCTCTCGTCCATAATATTCTACGGTCCTCCGGGGGTGGGGAAGACGACGCTTGCGCGCGTGATTGCGAATACTACAAAGAGTCACTTCTCGACTCTCAACGCCGTTCTCAGCGGAGTGGCTGACCTCAGGCGCGAGATAACTGAGGCGAAGGAGCGCAGGGAATGCTACGCCATGAGGACGATCCTCTTCATCGACGAAGTCCACAGATGGAACAAGAGCCAGCAGGACGCACTTCTGCCCTGGGTCGAGAACGGAACGTTCATCCTCATAGGAGCCACAACGGAAAACCCCTTCTTCGAAGTCAACAGGGCCCTCGTCTCACGCTCGCGTGTCTTTCAGCTTAAGAGCCTGGATGAGAACGACCTTTTAAAGATTGCCCGTCAGGCTTTGTCTGATCCCGAACGCGGCTACGGAAAGTACAATGTGACATTCGAAGAGGGTGCTCTCGAGCATCTTGTCTCTGTCGCATCCGGGGATGCGAGGAGTCTCCTCAATGCCCTCGAGCTTGCAGTCGAGACTACACCCGAACACTATCCGCCTCAGGAGGGCAGCGAGATATACATATCGAAGGAGTGCGCCGAGGAGTCCATACAGAGGAAGGTCGTGCTCTACGACAAGGAGGGCGACTATCACTTCGATGTCATCTCCGCATTCATAAAGTCGCTGAGGGGCTCGGACCCCGATGCCTCCCTCTACTGGCTCGGACGCATGGTCAGCGCAGGTGAGGATCCCAGGTTCATATTCCGCCGTATGCTGATATCTGCAGCGGAGGATGTATCCCTGGCAGACCCGGATGCAGTCTCTGTCGTCGAAGCCGATGCCGCGGCGTTCGACCGCATAGGGCTTCCCGAGGGACGCTTCCATCTTGCACATGCCGCACTCTATCTTGCAACGTGCCCCAAGAGCAATTCGACGCTCGGCTTCTTCGATGCCCTGAGGGAGATCGAGGAGGAGAAGAGCCGTGAGGTTCCGAACCATTTAAGGGACGACTCGAGAGACGCCGTGGCGTTCGGTCACGGAGAGGGATATCTCTATCCTCATTCATATACGGATCACTGGGTTGCACAGCAGTATCTTCCCGAGGGACTCCAGGGCCGCATCTACTACAAACCGGGATCACTGGGATACGAGGGAAGGATAAGAGATGAAGTATACAGAAGAAGGGAGGCTCAGCTTGAAGCATCCTCGGATGACTTCTTTCTCGAAAACTACACGTATTCCCCCGGCGGCACAAAGCGCGACAAGTGGATAAAGCGTTCGCTATCGGGACGTCCGGAGGTCCTCCTGAAGCTTACAGAGAGGCTCTATGAAGGCCTCGAGCTCAGACGCTACGAGAACGTCCTCGTCCTCAATGCCTCGAACGGCCTTCTTCTCTATCCTCTCATGAGGAAGAACCCGGAGGGCCTCTCCGTCGCGGCAGTGGAGAAGGAGGTGGAGAAGGATGTCATTGTACACTTCTCGAAGGAGATGGAGGAGATTGCCCGCCCTCTTGTTCTTGTCTCTCCCGCCGCGGATGTCTTTTCCCGCCTCGAAGAGGGTATGCTCTTCGCTGCCGTCAGCGGCCGCAATGTGCTCTCGCGCCTCGAGAGTGACAAGGCTGTCCTCCCTCTCATAAGATCACGCCTCGAGAAGGACGGCGAGTGCGCACTTCTTGAAACGATTCCCTCATTCTCCTCGCGTCTTTCCGATTTTGCAGAAGGAGAACTCAGAGAGAGCCTCATTCGGGCAGAGGCGGAGATCTACTCGAAGGAGAACCCCCTCTTCTCGTGGGGGACGGATGACCTTGAAAAGGCAGTAAGAGAGATCTTCCCGTCTGCGTCGGTCGAGACGGAGGATATAGAGGAGGAGAGACATATCTCGAAGGAGAATGCAGTCTCCTGGTACGACGCCACATATTCAAAGATGGGAGTGGAGAGAGAGAGCTTCCTCTCTTCATTCAGCGGAAGGACACTCAGGTGGCGCACGAAGGTCGCCCTGGTGAGGAGCCGCAGCCGCAGAAGGGAGAAAACGGGGGACGGCGAACACCGCCGGATCGAGATGCTCACAGCAGAAAAATAAAGATTTTTGAGTTACCTTGTTGACATAAAAATTGACTTTCTTTATAGTCTCTTCTGTTGAAATTGCAATGGCGAACGCATTGCTGCCAAACATGGTGGAAGTAGTTCAGTGGTAGAGCGCCAGATTGTGGATCTGGTTGTCGAGGGTTCGAGCCCCTTCTTCCACCCTTTGCTTCCTTACATGGGAAGGGAGGGCGCTCTTAGCTCAAAGGATAGAGCGTCGGACTTCGAATCCGCAGGTTGCAGGTTCGAGTCCTGCAGGGCGCAATTTCAAAATGGGCCGCTAGCTCAGCTGGTAGAGCAACAGACTCTTAATCTGTGGGTCAAAGGTTCGATCCCTTTGCGGCTCATATTTCAACACGCGAGCGTGGTGAAATTGGTATACACGCTAGACTTAGGATCTAGTACCTCGGTGTGAGGGTTCGAGTCCCTCCGCTCGCATGCCGAGATAAGAATATGCGGCGGTAGCGTAGTGGTTACGCACCACCTTGCCAAGGTGGGTCACGCGGGTCCGATTCCCGTCCGCCGCTCTAAGAGTCGACTATTGCCGGCTCTTTTTTTTCGTCTCTTTTCCCGCTCTCTCAAAAATCCGGTGCGGCTTGGGAAAGGGTAGTTGTCTTTTATTCACAAACATGATATGAGAACTTGCATCAAAATAATCAAAGGTGCTCCATGCAGGCTTTAAAGGAAAGAATTCAGAAAGAGGGGAAGATCCTTCCCGGCAACATCATCAAGGTAGACGGTTTCCTGAATCACAGGGTGGATACTGCACTCCTGGGCGAAATCGCCGGGGAGTTCAGAAAGTTTTTCGATACCACGAAGATCACTGTGGTGTTGACCGCAGAGGCATCAGGCATCCCGCTGGCAACCATGTGTGCCAACGCTTACGGGGTGCCTCTTATTTTTGCAAAGAAGGCCAAGAGCGACAACATCGAGAGCGGGCTCTTCAAGAGCGAGGTATGGTCCTACACATACAAGAAGAAGTTCACGCTTATAGTGTCGAAGGAATGGCTGAAGAAGAGCGACCGCGTACTCATCATCGACGACTTCATGGCAAAGGGCAACGCAGTCCAGGGGCTTATCGACATCGTAGAAGAGGCGGGATGTTCGCTTGAAGGTATCGGGATAGCGATAGAGAAGGGCTTCCAGGGAGGAGGAGACAAGCTCCGGAGTGCGGGCTACAACTACAAGGCGCTTGCCGTCATCGACAGTATCGGGGAAGACGGTACTCTCACATTCAGAGAGGACTGAGCATCCCTATAAAAGGAATTAATCAGTGAAGAAGGTTCTCATACTCGATTTCGGAGGGCAGTACAACCTCCTTATCGCACGCCGCGTCAGACAGAGCGGTGTCTACTGTGAAATAAAGAGTTACAGGATGGGAATGGACGAAATTGTTTCGTTCGCCCCCGATGCCGTCATCCTCACCGGAGGACCGGCCACGGTCTTCGAGGAGAATGCCCCTTCTCTCGACGAGAGGATATTCAATATGGGCGTTCCCGTACTCGGAATATGCTACGGCATGCAGCTCATGGTCTATGAAAACGGAGGGGAATGCAGAAAGGCGGAAAAGAGGGAATACGGTAAGGTCATACTCCATCATACCGACTCTCCTCTCTTCAAGGATGTACCCGCATCCTCGGTGTCATGGATGAGTCACGGCGTCGAATGCGAAAAGCTCCCCGCAGGCTTTGTCCGTACAGCCTTTTCCGATTCCTGCTCCTATGCCGCAGTCGAGAACAGGGAGCGTATGCTCTACGGGGTGCAGTTCCATCCCGAAGTCGTACATACGGAGTACGGCACGAAGATTATCGAGAACTTCCTCTATGAGGTGTGCTCCTTCAGGCGTGAATGGACGATGAACAGCTACCTCGAGAGTGCAGTTTCCTCCATCAGAGAGAAGGTTGGAGAGGGCCGTGTGCTCCTTGCACTCTCCGGCGGAGTCGACAGCACAGTCTGTGCAGCCCTCCTTTCGCGTGCCGTGGGGCAGCGCCTTACATGCATCTTTGTTGACCACGGACTACTGAGGAAGAACGAGGGCGACGAAGTGGAGAGCGTGATGAAGACTCTCTTCGATGCCGATATAAGGCGTATCGACGCAAAGGACAGATTCCTTACTCTCCTGAAGGGAGTGACGGAGCCCGAGAGAAAGAGAAAGATCATCGGCGAGACATTCATCCGCGTATTCGAGGAGGAGGCGAAGAGAATAGGGAAGGTTGAATTCCTGGCACAGGGGACGATCTACCCGGACGTCGTCGAAAGCGGCCTCGGCGGAGAGAGTGCCGTTATCAAGAGCCACCACAATGTCGGCGGCCTTCCGTCAGTCGTTGCATTCAACGAGATCATCGAACCCCTGCGGATGCTCTTCAAGGATGAGGTGAGAGAGCTCGGCCTGGAATTGGGCCTTCCGGAAAGCATCGTCATGCGGCAGCCGTTCCCCGGCCCCGGACTGGCCATAAGAATCATCGGAGAAGTGACAGAGGAGAAGCTCGCCATATTGAGAGAGGCTGATGCAATCTTCAGGGAAGAGGCGATAAAGAACGGATACAGGAATGCTCCCTCGCAGTATTTTGCAGCTCTGACGAACATGAGAAGCGTCGGCGTCATGGGCGACGAGAGAAGCTACGACTATGCCATAGCCCTCCGTGCCGTCAATACATCCGACTTCATGACAGCCACATGGTCAAGACTCGACTACGATCTTCTTGACAGAGTCTCCTCCCGCATTGTCGGCGAAGTAAAACACGTAAATCGTGTACTCTACGACATTACGAGCAAGCCCCCCGCGACGATAGAGATGGAGTGACCGGGGAAATCAATAATTCTATTTAGGTTTTTAATAACTCTTTGCATTGCATGGGGTTATTTTTCATAGAAGTTTGTTGAGAGAAAGATAATTCTTTCTCCTTCGCAAACATCTTAATGGCAGTCACTGGAAAAGAAAGGTGTTAATAGTACCGAAATAAAATTTAAGTGTCAGATTGTCGCCTATAAAGCGACTTTATAATTCAAAAAAGATGTATATTGAGGCAGATTGATAAGTGTTAGGTCTTGTGGTGGAATATCTAATGGCAGATAATAATGTAAAACAAACGGTAGAGTTTAAAAGGGTGTTCTTCTTCAATATTATAAACATTTACTAGCTTAAATTTGATATACTTTAGAAAAAGAGAAGAAAAGAAGATTTGTTTTCTTCTTCATTTTTTGCGGGCTATATCTATAGAGAAGAGGGTTCTTGAACATATGCAGGAATATGTCTGTACTAATTGTGATAATTTAAAATGTACTACAAGTGTATGCCCAATTTGTCACAATAGAACTACACCTATAAAATCTGCAATTTACTGGTGCGAAAGTTGTGGCACTCCAACTTATTCAGATGCTTGCGATATATGCGGTTCAAAGTGTAAATCATTAGCCGTCGATATCAGACCGGTTTTCCCTGAGGAGCGGCTTCTAATTGAAATTGTTCTAGGGCAACCGATGAAATATAAAGACTGTTCATGCTTTTCTGCCGGAAGGGGTGTATATTTCTTTGATGGTCATAAAGTCGTTGTTCCTTTAGATGTTCCTGATGATGACAAGGTACAATTAATTATTAAGGCGCTTGATGACTATAAAGATGAGAATGCATATTATTGTGAGCATTTCTATGAACTGCCTTGGGTAAATAAATTCATAGAAGCTAACAAAATCCATCTTAATAAGATAACTCAGGAAGCTAGTGATTTCATTAGGCGCCAAGCTGTTGATGTTGATTCTATGTTTGTCTCATTTAGTGGGGGCAAGGATTCTACAGTAACAAGCAGTCTTGTTTTGAACGCACTTGGTAAGGAAGAGATTATCCATATATATGGAGACACAACATTGGAATATCCAGAATCAACGGAGTATATAAAAAGATTCCGCTCTTCACATCCAAGGGTTCCAATGATAACAGCCAGGAATAAAGATCAGGACTTCTATGATTTGTGTTCCAGAGTAGGACCTCCAAGCCGTGTTATGCGATGGTGTTGTACAGTTTTTAAGACTGGTGCCATTAACAAAAAGATAGAACTCTTATTTGGAAATAAAACCAAGATAGTAGCTTTTCACGGTATTAGGCGATCTGAATCATCTTCGAGAAGTAAGTACGAGCGTATTTCCGAGAGCCCGAAGATTACCAAACAGATGGTTTGTCAGCCGATTATTGATTGGCTGGACTTTGATGTATGGTTGTACATTTTGTCGAACAAACTTGATTTCAACAAAGCATATCGCGAAGGTTTTTCAAGAGTCGGATGCTGGTGTTGCCCGAATAACACGGATTGGGCGGGGTTTCTTGCTTCTATCTATATGAACAAACAACATATGGAATTCAAGAAACAGCTTTATGATTTTGCAAAAAACATCGGGAAGAAGGATTGGAAAGAATATATTGATACTGGCAAATGGAAGGCGCGACAGGGTGGTAATGGTCTTGAATATGGCAATAACACGGTACTGAGTTTTACTCCGTGTGTGCTAGAGGAGAATGCTTTTAATTTCGAGCTGACAAGACCTATCAGTGAACACTTGTATAATCTTTTTGTGCCATTTGGAGTTATTAATAAGGATATGGGAAATCCGAGGCTGGGAGAAGTCTTTATTATTAATAGAAAAGATGGACAGCCATTATTGAAGTTGACGGGAAAAATCGGTGCAACAAAGCTTCGTGTGACGATTGTTAACTATGTGGGGACACTAAAGAAG
>CAVACS010000014.1:0-26612 GCA_963587105.1 Anaerovoracaceae bacterium
TTCCTTGATAATTATATTATAGCTGTATTTATTTCCTTCATCAATTTTTATATTCAACATGTTTATTCCATTCTTTTGTTTCCTCACTTGAATAAGTTAATGCAGGTTGTTAAGTAGACTACTCCTGCATTTAACTTTTCAATAACTTTATGTGCCTTTTTGGGTCCGTGGGTAAAAATCATGGGAGAGAGAATGTCGGATGATGAAAAGGACTTTGTCATTTCTTCTCAAGAAGAGAATTCGACCTGTGCAATCTAATTAAAAAAGCCAAAGTCTATCTCTATTTCTTGTCATAGTCTATCTCATTTTATATGCCAGAATCTATCTCTGAATTATGACAAAATCTATCTCCAGCAATTGACATAATCGACAGTTATATTAATAATTTGTTTAGGTGTAGAAAAATGCTTTTATATAGAGACCGAATAGCAGATGGTATTCTGCAAAAGAAATTAAGGCTTAAAGGAGCGGTTCTTATACAGGGGGCCAAGTGGATAGGAAAGACAACAACTGCCAAGCAAATGGCCGGCAGTCTGATTGACATGACCGAAGGCAATAATAAACAGCTTGCCCTTCTTGACCCTGTTAACCTACTTGATAAAGTGCCTCCGGTATTGATTGATGAGTGGCAGCTTGTCCCCTCACTATGGGACCGCATAAGAAGTGAGGTGGACAGAAGAGGTGAAAAAGGACAGTTCATTTTGACCGGTTCAGCCTCCCCGGTTGATAAGAATCAATACAGTCATTCAGGGGTTGGAAGAATAACAAGAATGACAATGAGGCCTATGACGCTCTATGAGTCGGGAGATTCTTCAGGTTCGGTTTCACTTTCTTCTCTATTTGCACCTGACTCGGATGTTTTTTCAGAGACGGATGTAGATATAAAGCAGATAGCTTATCTGATATCAAGAGGAGGATGGCCGGATACAATCGGAGGGAGTGAGAGCGACGCACTGGAAGTTGCCCGAGACTATGTTGATGGAATAATAGAGAGTGATCTCGATAAGGCATTGGAGATGAAGACTGACAAGTCAATCACCAGAGCTCTTCTTATCTCTTATGCTAGAAACATCGGTACACAGGCCAAATACGAGGAAATACGTAAAGATATATCAAAGAATGAACTCGATACCATCGGTATTACAACTGTCTATAAATACATAAATGCTCTTGAGAATATATTCATCATTGAGGATGGAGAATGCTGGAGTCCGAAATTACGCAGCAGGACTGTGACACGTACTACCGATACCCGTTATTTTGTTGATCCGTCTATCGCTGTCGCAGTTAGACGACTTGGACCCCAGGATTTGATAAATGATCTTCAAACAATGGGGTTTCTATTTGAAAACCTTGTTATGAGGGATCTTAGAGTTTATGCCGAAAGTATAGACGGCGAAGTCTATCACTACAGGGATAAAGATAATGATGAATGTGATGCCGTTGTACATCTGCATGACGGCAGATATGGCCTGATTGAAATCAAGCTTGGGGATGGTAATCTTGTTGAGAGTGGCGTTAAATCCCTCAATAGAGTAGAGAGGAAACTTGATACAGTGAAGATGAATCCCCCGTCATTCAAGATGATTATCGTTGGAGTAGGTAAATATGCATACCGACGTAAGGATGGTATATATGTTGTGCCTCTGACTTGTCTTAAACCTTGAGGATATGAATTTACTACAATTAACAATTTCCCAATTAATCGGACTAAAATCAACATCTTTCAGGCTTTCTTCTTAGGTGGACGGCCTCTCTTGCTTTAGGTTTCTCACCTTCCGTTTTCTGCTTCTCAGGCCTTCCCGGACCTCTTTTTATCTTCGGGTCTACAGCAAGTCCCAGCTTCACCATAAGGGAAAAGATTGATGGAAGCGTGTTCCATTTCCAGTAACCGTCATTGAGCTTCGGCTCACTGATGTCACTTTTGACATCTCTCCATACAGGAGAAAGGTCTTCCATCATATCACCATAAGTAAGGTCATCGAGAGTGAGAGAGTCTTCTGCTTTCTTTGTTATCCCTGAGTCATGACGGTCGCTATTGAGTTGATGAACTCCGCCCCTCTTACTGCAAAATCACTCTGGACGTTTGTTGTTATCAACCCATAGAAAGAATACGGGAAAATATAGTGCTTTCATGCAACATAGAGGTAATGAGAGACACTATATGCAGCTGGTAACAAATTGTCATTATTGAGAAGGGATGGCGTCTCTGTTATTCGCTTCTCTGACTCAGTACGTAGTCGACGAACCTCTTCCGTATTGCGGACGATTCGCGCTGTCTGATGGGGATCTGGATGCCGTTACGGAGGATGAAGAAGTTGCCGTCCTGGCACATTATCTCGTCCATGTTGACCAGAAAGCTCTTGTGGGAGCGCAGGAATCTCGAGTCGTAGATTCTCCTCTCGATCTCATCCAGCTTGATTATGGCCCTGACTGTGGTGCCGTCCGTCTTGAATATGCTGACGGTGCGTCCCGAGCTTTCTATGTAGATTATATCCTTGTATGATACGGCGACCTTCGCCCTGTTCGAGACGACTCTGAGCTCCCTGGGAGTATAGACGGCGAAAATCCTGTCGAGGGCAAGTGTGAGCTTTTTCTCGTTCACCGGCTTGAGAAGGTATGCCGAGGCATTGACCTCGTAGCTCTCGAGAGCATGGTCTCTCGATGATGTCAGGAATACAATCGGGATATCTACGCCGCTGTCCCTTATTCTCTTGGCCGACTCCATTCCGCTTATGCTGTCCTTGATGAAGATGTCCAGGATCAGGATATCCATATTATCAGCCTCATCGAGGAGAGCTATGCCGTTGTCGAAAAAGTAGAGAAAAAGCTCGGAAGAGGACATTTTCCTGCTCAGGAAATAGTTGGTGAGGGCTTTCTCGATATGCTCACGATCTGTCAAGTTTTCTTCCAGGATGCCGATCTTCATAGTCAAATTCCTTACCAGAGGACCCGATGAGCTCTAATCGAAGGTCCTTACTAGTAATGATTATCGCATTTTATTCTGTTAAAATGAACGCTATTTTCTGTCTTTTTTGACAGTGAAACCCTCTTTTATGTCATCTCGGCCTGAAAAAGCCTCTTTTCTTCCCAAAGCGTGATCTTCTGCTGTGCCTCATTAAAAGGCAGAGCAGAGATTGCTTTTTCCGGCCTCACATGAGCCCGTGCGTTGGAAAGAGTTTATTTCTGGAGTTCACCCAGGAGTGTGTAGAAGGTGGGGAATGTCACGCTGACGCTTTCTGTGTCGTCGATGATGGTATCTTCATCGCTTTTCGTGCCCGCAACCGAGAGTGCCATGATGACACGGTGGTCTCTGTGTCCCGATACCTCTCCACCCCTGAGGGCTCCCTTTCCGTGTATGACAAGGCCGTCGGGGCGCTCCTCGATGTCGGCTCCCATTCTCTTCAGCTCGTCGCTCATCACTTTTATCCTGTCGGTTTCCTTGATTCTTGCCTGGGCAACGTTCACAAACTCTGTCGTCTCTTTAGAGTAGCATGCAAGAGCTGCAAGTGCGGGAAGTGCGTCGGGGATGTCGTTGATGTCATATACTCCGCCCTTTATCTCTTCCGGTCCGGTGACAGTCACGCTTTTTCCCTTCCAGCTGACGGAGCATCCCATTTCTTCAAGTACCTCAAGAACCCTCCTGTCCCCCTGCGTGGAGTCTCTCTCGAGTCCGGAGACAGTAACAGCCGTGCCGTGGAGAGCCGCAAGGACGAAGAAGAAGGTTGCAGACGAGTAGTCGCCTTCGATGAACGCATCGACGGGTGCGTATTTCTGTCCGCCTCTTATTTCAGATACCATCAGATCATCCGAGAGCGTGAAGTCGATTCCCTCCTCCTCAAGCCACCGCTGTGTCATCCTGACATAGGGCTTTTCGTAGAGCAGGGAGCATGTTATCTTCGAGTCACCCTCTGCAAGAGGCAGCGCCAGCAGGAGTCCCGAAAGATACTGACTGGATCTGCATTCGATCCTGCTTCTGCCGCCCCTGACGGGCCCCTTTACACGGATCGGGGGATGACCGCCCTCGCTCTCTGTCTCCGCCCCGAGATCCTCAAGAGCCTTCACGAGCGGGAGAAACGGCCTTTTTTTGAGCTGATCGTCTCCTGTGAGGACGAATTGTGTTTCCCCCAAGGCCAGAATCGGGAGGATGAGAGCGGCGGTAGTGCCGCTGTTGCCGCAGTCTATTATCGTTTCTTCTTTCTTCTTACACGGGGTTGACGAATCCACCCTGATTGTCCCGTCCTCGTCTGTCTCCACAGATGCGCCGAGAGATGTGAGCGCATTCATGCATGAGAGCGTGTCGCTCGAATAGAGGGGATGGCGGATTACTGATTTCCCCTCCGCCATGAGCGCGATGAGGAGCGCCCTTATCGTCTGGCTCTTCGATGCCGGTATGTCGACTGAGCCCTTTGCTGTTTTTCTCGTAATGACCATAGCGCCGATTATACGGAAAAAAGGGGAGGAGAAAAAGCTCATATGTTCGTATGATAACAGTTTTCAGGGCTTTTTATACAAAAATCTGCATAATTATTCCGAGTTATTGAATTTCTTATGGTCTTTTGATAGGATTCGACTCTAATTAACGAGTTTTAATTCAGAGGACTGTATAGATGAATCCTAAAACCTTAAGTTATATCATCAAAAGAATTCTGCTGGCGGTTCTTACAGTATGGATCGTAATGACCATAACCTTCTTCGTCATGCATTTCGTTCCGGGAGGACCTTTTGCAAGCGAGAAGGCCGTATCTCCTGCAGTACAGGCGGCTCTCGAAGCAAAATACGGCCTCGACAAGCCTTTGATGGAGCAATATCTGTCATATCTGACGGACATAATAACGAAGTTCGACTTCGGACCCTCGCTAAAGCAGAGGGGGCGTAACGTCATCGACATCATGACCGACGGCCTCAAAACCTCTGTCAGACTCGGCGTCAGGGCTGCGCTCTGGGCGACAGTTGTCGGCATCGTTCTCGGCGCCGTGGCGGCTCTCAACCGCAACACCGTCTTCGACAGGATCATTATGGTGATATCGACAGCGTTCGTCAGTATGCCCTCTTTCATCATGGGGTCGCTTCTGCTTCTCATATTCGCCGTCACCCTCAAGTGGGTTCCGGCCAACGGCGAGACAGCCAAGGGCCTGATTCTCCCCGTCATCACGCTAGGACTCAGCCCGATGGCCCACATTATCCGTCTCACACGCTCGAGCATGCTCGATGTTCTGGGACAGGACTACGTCAGGACTGCAAAGGCCAAGGGCGTTGCACCTCTGAAGATCATCTTCGGGCACTCGCTCAAGAATGCACTCATCCCCGTAATCACATACGTGGGACCGATGCTTGCATATATCGTCACGGGATCCCTCGTCGTCGAACAGATCTTCGCCGTCCCGGGAATCGGACGCAGCTTCGTGCAGTCCATCATCAACCGTGACTATCCGCTAATCATGGGAACGACGATCATGCTGGCGTCTCTCATCGTCATCATGAATCTCCTTTCCGACATCCTCTACAAGGTTGTCGACCCGAGAATCGATTTCAGCTGAGGAGGAGATAGAAATGCTTAACAGACACAAACCGTTCAGTATCCAGCAGGATTTGAGCTCCTTCGAACCGGCAACGAGCGAGGAGAAGGCATACATGGTCCAGATGAGACCCTCCTCGACATTCTTCAAGGACGGTCTCAGAAGGTTCAGGAAGAACAAGGTCGCTATGGTGAGTTTCTTCATAATCGTCATCATCACCCTCTCATGCATCTTCATTCCCCTCTTCTGGCCCTATTCGTACGACGAGCAGCTCGGAATAACGCCGGGTAAGCCTGTCGATTCATCCTACAAGAATCTCTCTCCCTTCCAGTACGGAAAGACGGAGCAGAAGAAGATAGATGCCGGAGAGAAGGTCTTTCCGCATGTTTTCGGAACGGACGCCGCGGGGCGTGACTACTTCATACGAATAGTCTACGGCACGAGAATATCGCTCGCGGTGGGATTCTTCGCTTCCCTCATCGTCCTCGTCATCGGACTTACCATCGGAAGCATATCAGGATACTTCGGAGGGAAGGTCGACCTTGTAATCATGCGTATCGTCGATATCATATATTCACTTCCCGATATGCTCATGATAATCCTCCTTGCATCCGTCATCCGTGACCCGCTCTCGAGCGCACTCGAGGGGACTGTCTTCGAGAAGATCGGATCCAACATCATCTCCCTCTTCATAGTCTTCGGACTCCTGTACTGGGTGAGCATGTCGCGTCAGATCAGAGGCCAGATACTCTCTTTGAGGGAGCAGGAGTACGTCCTTGCCGCACGCACTGCAGGAGCAAAGGGGAAGTGGATCATCACAAAGCATCTTCTTCCGAACTGCATCTCCGTCATCATAATCTCGACGGCGCTCCAGATTCCGTCGGCAATCTTCACAGAGAGCTACCTCTCGTTCCTCGGACTGGGTGTCAATGCTCCGATGCCGTCCCTGGGAAGCCTCGCATCCGATGCACTCAACGGTATGTATTCCTATCCGTACCGTCTCGTCATCCCTGCTGTGATGATTTCGCTCATCGTCCTCTCGCTCAACCTCTTCGGTGACGGACTGAGAGACGCATTCGACCCCAAGCTCAACAGCTAGGAAAGGAGGATAGAGAATATGGCACTTTTAGAAGTAAGAAATCTTCAGACATCCTTCTTTACAGATAACGGTGAAGTGAGGGCCGTGAACGGCGTCTCATTCAATCTCGATCACGGAAAGGTCCTGGGAATAGTGGGGGAGAGCGGAAGCGGAAAATCCGTCACCGCATACTCCGTCATGCAGATTCTCGCTCCGACGGCAGTCATAAAGGAAGGATCGTCGATAAAGTTCGACGGCGAGGAACTCGTGGGTAAGAGCGAGAAGGCCATGAGACATATACGCGGCGGAAAGATCTCCATCATCTTCCAGGACCCGATGACATCGCTCAATCCTACATACACCATCGGCCACCAGCTCATCGAAGCCATTCTTCTCCACACTAAGAGGACGAAAAAGGAGGCATGGGAGAGGGCTGTCGAGATGCTGAGACTCGTCAATGTCAACGAGCCGGAGAAGCGTATGAAGCAGTACCCCTATGAATTCTCGGGCGGAATGAGACAGCGTGTCATGATAGCCATGGCTCTTGCATGCGAGCCCGACATTCTCATCGCCGACGAGCCGACTACGGCCCTCGACGTAACGATCCAGGCCCAGATACTCGATCTCATGAGGGACCTGCAGAAGAAGCTCGGAATGGCCATCATCCTCATCACACACGACCTCGGGGTCGTTGCCCAGATGTGCGACGAAGTCATCGTCATGTACGCCGGCTCGATATGTGAGCAGGGGACTGCAGACGAGATCTTCTACAATCCGAAGCATGAATATACGAAGGGCCTTATGAGGAGCATCCCCACTGCAGATACTGCGGGAAAGAAGCTCCAGCCCATCACCGGTACCCCGATAGACCTTCTCAACATGCCCAAGGGATGCCCGTTCGCCCCCCGCTGCGAGAATGCGATGAAGATATGCCTTACCCGGCGTGCCGAGAGGATGCTCATCAACGAGGACCATGCATCTGCATGCTGGATGAACGTCCGTGACTGCATCCAGGACGGTACGGCGACTCTCACAGGTAAGGAGGCCCAGTGATGGAAAATAAGACTCTTGTCGAGGTGAAACACCTCAAGCAGTATTTCGATATAAACATGGGGATGTTCAAGACAAAGCCTCTCAAGGCTGTGGATGACATTTCCTTCGACATCAAGAAGGGGGAGACGCTCGGGCTCGTGGGAGAATCCGGATGCGGAAAGACGACGGCCGGGCGCTCGATCCTCCATCTCTATAAGCCTACGGCGGGCGAAATCATCTACGACGGCGTCAGAGTCGACAAGTCCACGATGAACGACTACCGCAGGAAGGCGACGATGGTCTTCCAGGATCCCTATTCCTCGCTCAACCCCCGTATGACGGTCGAAGATATCATCGCGGAGCCTCTGGATATTCATAAGATGTACTCCACGAAGGAGGAAAGAAGGGAGAGGGTTCTCGAGCTGATGTCCTACGTCGGTCTCAACAGCGAGCACGCATCGCGCTATGCCCACGAGTTCTCGGGCGGACAGAGACAGAGAATCGGAATTGCAAGAGCCCTTGCGGTAAGCCCGGAGTTCATCGTATGCGACGAGCCTGTTTCTGCACTCGATGTTTCGATCCAGGCCCAGGTCATCAACATGTTTGTCGAATTCCAGGAGAAGTTCGGTCTGACATACCTCTTCATCGCCCACGACCTTCTTGTCGTGAGACACATCTCGAACAGAATTGCCGTCATGTATCTTGGAAAGATGGTCGAGCTGGCATACTCCGAGGAGATCTACTCGCATCCTCTGCATCCCTATTCGCAGTCGCTGCTTTCGGCTGTTCCGGTACCCGATCCCAAGGTGGCAAGGGCAAACCAGCGTATCGTACTCTCCGGTGATATTCCTTCCCCGCTGGGCGCTCCTTCGGGATGCCCCTTCAGGACACGCTGCCGTTTTGCGACAAAAAAGTGCGAAGAGAGCATGCCTGAGTTCAAAGAGGTGAGCCCGGGACATTTCGTCGCATGCCACCTTGTAAAATAACGCAATAAGGGCTGCTTTCAGAGAGGCGGCCCTATCTTCTTGAAGATTATGAAAATCATGAAAGCAAAAACGAACACAATCAAATGTCGGACTTTGGGTGTGAAAGTGTTATCATGATAACAGAAAGAATATCGAATGCATAAATATACGGAAAAATGCATTTTTTCTCTGTCAATCTATTGTCAAGATTGTGAAGTTTGATATAAATTTTGAAAAATTCTTTTTGATAGGAGAATACTATGAAGAAAGCATTGGTTCTTTTACTTGCTCTGGTAATGGTTTCCTCTGTTTTTGCACAGGGTGCAACAGAGAGCAAGTCCAGCGCAGCAACAACACAGACAGTTACATCATCACCATCATCTATTTCAGTTTGTATTGCTTCCGAACCCGATACAATCGACCCCGCTCTCAACAGCGCAGTCGACGGTGCTACACTTACAGCACATCTCTTCAGCGGACTTGCAAAGTGGGGTCAGACGGCTGACGGAACACTTACACTCGTAGCAGACGCTGCAGAAGAGCTTCCGGAAGGTGTCCAGAATGAGGACGGCTCTGTTACATATACCTATAAGCTCCGCGACATGAAGTGGTCGGACGGCAAGGATGTTACAGCAGCAGACTTCGTCTTCGCATGGAAGAGAGCAGCATCCACAGAGCTCGGCGCCGACTACGGCTACATGTTCGAAGTCGTCAAGGGCTATCCGGATGACCTTGCTGTCGAAGCACTCGATGATAAGACACTCCAGGTGACAACCTCCTCCTATATCGCATACTGGAACGAGCTTCTTGCCTTCCCGACATACTTCCCTGTAAGAGAGGATGTCGTCAAAGATGAAGGCTGGGCAACAGATCCTTCGACATATGTCTCCAACGGTATGTACTACCTTGCTGACTGGTCACACAACTCCGTCATCACACTCAAGAAGAACGAGAACCATCCTGATGCAGCAGAGGTTACAATGGACGAAATCAAGTTCTACCTCTCCGACGATGCAAACAACATGCTCTCCAACTTCGAGACAGGCGCATGGCAGCTCATCGACGATGTTCCGACAGAGGAAATCCCGTCACTCAAGGTCAAGTATCCTACAGAATTCTACGTTGCAGGCCAGATCGGTACATACTATGTCTGCTGGAACGTGAACCAGGAACTCCTTCCCTCTACTTCGACTCTCACAGGAGATGCAAAGGCTGAGGCTGAGGCTGAGATCAGAAGAGCAACAGCTCTCCTCATCGACAGAAACTACATCTGCCAGGAAATCGGCCAGGCTGGTCAGGAACCTGCTTCCTCGTTCGTAGCTATGGGTATCACAAACGCTGACGGCAGCCAGTTCTACCAGACAGCAGGCGGCACAGACAAGAGCTACTACGGCTACTATGACGTAAGCGAAGATGCTTTCGAGGCTAACTATACACAGGCTGTCGAGACTCTCAAGAAGTACTACAACTATGATGAGAAGAGCGGCAAGTTCACGAACTTCCCGACTCTCACATACCTCTACAACACTTCTTCGGGCCACAAGGCTATCGGCGAGTACCTCCAGAGCGCATACGCAGCAGTCGGTATCAACCTCGTTCTCGAGAACCAGGAATGGAACACCTTCCTCAACACACGAAAGGCCGGTGACTATTCTATCGCAAGAAACGGCTGGCTCGCAGACTACAACGACGCTATCTGCTTCCTCGATATGTGGACATCTGGAAGCGGCAACAACGATGTTCAGTACGGCAAGGGTGCACATGCTGACACAGCAATCTACTCTCTTGACCTCACATCCTACGGCTACAGCACAAAGGTCGAGAAGGGCACATGGGCAGAGACATACGATGTTCTCATCGCAACAATCAAGAGCTGCACAGATCTCACAGTCAGATGCTCGCTCATGCACCTGGCTGAGGATATGCTCATGGACAGCGGCTGTATCGTACCGCTTTACTACTACACAGACATCTACATGCTTGACGACTCGGTCAAGGGATTCTTCTCCAACCCGCTCGGATACAAGTATTTCATGTACTGCACAATCGAAGGCTGATTATAAGCCCGAGAGAAGAAAGATGCCCTCACCTCGAAAGTGGGGGCATTTATGTTCGGTTATACGTGGAAGGAATGACGGATAAGAAGGCGGGGATCAATAGAGCGGTATCAGGATTTATCCAGTGTTTTCCACGAGCCGTAACGGTTCTTCCCGTTTCTTGCAATGTATTTCTTTTCGACAAGTGTGTTTGTTATTCTCTGTACAGTCCTGGTACTCTTTCCTATCGCCACAGCAAGAGCTTCCTGTGATACCTTCGGGTTGTTTTTTATAATCATGTAGACCGTCAGTTCTTCCTGATTGAGGTCATTGATATCCAGATCGGTATTTCTTCTTCTGATAAATGTGAACATGAAGCCGTAGGAGAGCTTGTTGCATTCCCATTTCACGCCGGCATTTTCGCATAGCTCGTTCATCCTTCTGAATCCTGTTCCGGATTTCTCGACATCCTTGCATCTGTAGAGTACGTCAAGGATCAGAGGATTACGTTTTATGGACGATTGGTTTGTTGTTATAAAATCTTCCGGGGTCAAATCGTCGGGAAAGGATCCCGGATTGGTGATGGTCACACGGCCCGGATAGATGTCGATTTCGATCTCGGGCGTCGGAACATAGAGTGCATGTGCGAATGCATTGACGATTATCTCTCTGTATGCCTGCCGTGGGATTTCCGGCGTCTCCACCCTCTTGAGATCTATGTCAGCCCGCCAGTTGATATGGTTTGATATATATGTCTCTGCAGTATTAATCAGGGTATAGACATTGCCTTTGACGGCGTTAATGTCCGTGAATGTTATTTTCTCATCCGTTGCATAACATGCAGTCTTAAGTCCTATGTTTGCATTCCTGCCGAAGAGTGCGAATGCGGCATTATTGAAATGCGGCTTATTGTACAGCTCCAGTATAGTCAGCAGACCTGCCTTGTCATATTCGGGCATTGTGAGACGCCCGCACGCCACAGCCTCGCTGTAGTATCTTTTCAAGGCATCATCATCTATGTCATTTATGGTGATCTTTGCTTTTTCCTTTTCCCACGGAATCGAATAATCCTCATCCTTGATGAGTCGTCTGAGTTCGTCCCTTGTCATTCTTCTGTTCTGGGTGCCGACTCTTATGAGATATTTCCCATATGCCGAGTATGGTTTCTGATTCCCTGAAAAAGAAACCTTCAAGACTGTTTTTCCGTCATATTTGAATGTTTCGACTGTCGGGGTTACCACAGGTTCAATGTCGCGCATGACTGCATCGGATACATTCCTTATTGTCTGATCGCTCACAGACTGACCTTTCACGACGCCCTTATCATCGACGCCGAAATATACTTCACCGTATCCGTTCTTGTTCAGCATGGCAGCAATGGCCTCTACCGCCTGTCGGAGCTCCCCTGTTGTTTCCTTGAACTCTACCTGTTCTGTTTCTCTCTCGATAACCATGCTTTTCTCCCGTGTTGTAGTCAATATGTCTGATAAGCATAATGATTATCGTATAATATCTTCGATTTGTAAATCATAATTATCTAAAAAAAGTATCTTTGTAACTACTTTATATCTAAGTAGTTATTAGTTATTTGTCAGTCTATATGGCAGTCTATATGTCAGTCTATATGTCAGTCTATATGTCAGTCTATATGTCAGTCTATATGTCAGTCTATATGTCAGTCTATATGGCAGTCTATATGTCAGTCTATATGTCAGTCTATTTTACGCCCAGAAACCCTGTTGTTAACCTGGTGTAGGCCTGTGGTTTAATTCTAACGGGTCATGTGTTTTAGAGACAGAAGACAATAAAACTTTCAGATGGAAATCGAACTCCTCTGGAAAGGGATTGCCGAGTGCTGTAGACTTTCATTGAGGTGTTTTATGGTTAATCTTGAAGAGAAAGCGCTTCACTATCATTCGGAAGGGAGACCTGGGAAGGTTTCGGTTGTGCCGACCAAGCCGTGTTCTACGGCAGAGGATCTCTCGCTGGCATATACGCCGGGAGTAGCCTCGGCAGTACTGAAGATAGCGGAGAACAGAAACGACGCATATAAGTATACGAGTAAGGGAAACCTTGTCGCCGTCATATCTAACGGGACGGCAATCCTGGGGCTGGGTGACAGGGGGGCTCTTCCCTCGAAGCCCGTGATGGAGGGGAAGGGTGTTCTTTTCAAGCGTTTTGCAGATATAGACGTATTCGATATAGAGGTCGACGAAAAAGACCCCGATAAGTTCATCGAGATAGTTAAGGCCATAAGTCCGACATTCGGAGGAATCAACCTCGAGGACATAAAGGGCCCCGAGTGCTTCTACATTGAAACGGAGCTCAAGAAGAGATGTGACATCCCCGTATTCCATGACGACCAGCACGGAACTGCGATCATCGCCTCTGCCGCCCTCATGAATGCTGCCGGGATTGCAGGTAAGAAGCTTGAGAATATGAAGGTCGTATTCTCCGGCGCCGGCGCCGCAGGATGCTCGTGTGCCAGGATGTTCCTCTCCATGGGGGTGAGGAAGGAGAACCTCATAATGACGGACATCGACGGTGTCATATACAAGGGACGGCCGAACATGAACCCGGTACATGAGGAGCTTGCCACAGAGAGTGCTGCACGCACCCTCAGCGAGGCTCTTGTCGGAGCCGATATGTTCATGGGAGTCTCTGCCAAAGGCCTCCTCAAGCCCGGGATGCTCCTGTCTATGGCAGAGAATCCCATTGTCTTTGCCCTTGCCAATCCCGACCCCGAGATTACATATGAAGAGGCACTCTCCACAAGGGAGGATGTGATCATGGGAACGGGAAGAAGCGACTACCCCAATCAGATAAACAACATCCTGGGCTTCCCGTTCATATTCCGCGGTGCTCTCGATGTGAAGGCGAGTGAAATAACCGAGAACATGAAGAAGGCCGCGGCCATGTCGCTTGCAGCTCTTGCAAAGGAGCCTGTTCCGGAAGAAGTAAGAAAGGCATACGGCGGGGAGAATTTCTCATTCGGCAGAAACTACATAGTCCCGAAGCCATTTGATCCGAGAGTAATCGAATGGGAGGCAGTGGCTGTTGCGAAGGCTGCTGTCGAAGACGGCGTTGCACGTGAACCGATTAAAGACTGGGAAGGCTACCGGCTCTCTCTCAGAGAGAGGATGAAGGGGTACTGGAAATGAGACTCCTGGCATTCGGCGAGGTCCTCTACGATGTATTCGGAAATGAGAAGACAATAGGGGGAGCGCCCCTCAATGTTTCATACCACTTCCATAAGTGCGGAGGAGATGCAGCTATCATAAGCGCAGTCGGAGACGATGAGCTCGGGTGTGATGCACTCTCCGTCATGAGGAAAAGCGGAATCGGAACGGAGTATGTGAGCCTCTCTTCCTATCCGACGGGAAGGGCCGATGTCGTGACTGCCGGCAGCGAGGCAGACTACGTTTTTAACTCTCCCTGTGCCTGGGATGATATCCGCATCCCGCTCTCTCTTCCCGGAAGTGTCGACGTCTTCTACTGGGGAACACTCGCCCTCAGAAGTGAAACGAGCCGTGAGACATTCCATAGGATCAGTTCGTCTGTCAATGCCGGGATAAGGTACTTCGATGTCAATATCCGGAAGAAGTTCTATTCAAAGGATACGATAAGAGAAGGTCTTGAAGAATGTAATATCCTGAAGGTCAATGAGAACGAGCTTCCGCTCATTCTCTCCCTCTCCGGATCGGATAGTATCCAGTCCCTCAGGGAAAGATATTCAATCGACATCGTGATTCTCACCGAAGGAGAGAAGGGATCGACAGTATATGGAAAGAGTGCCGTTCATATTCCCGCAGTCCCGGCCGGTGTCGTCGACACAGTAGGAGCCGGTGACAGCTATTCGGCATGCTTTCTCTCGAGCTACCTCGAGAGCGGGGACGAGGAGAGAAGTGCACGCAATGCCTCAGTCCTTTCGTCATTCGTATGCTCGAAGCGCGGCGGAATGCCGGAGTACGACATAGCTGAATTAGTCCGTTTCTAAGCCTCAGTCTATCGTGTACCAGCGGATTGCAGCTTCCTCAAGCGTAAGATCAAACGAACGTCCTCCCGTTGTGTAGACTGTGGTCTTCTGGCCCGTGAATGTGTTATTGACAACACAGAACTTTCCGTTCTCGGGATAGGCGTTGACCTCTACAAAGGGATTTGTGCTGAACCATGTCCGGATCATCTCCTCGCTTTTCGCCGCCCACAGCACGGCCCTCTCCAGAAGTCGTGTGTTCTCTGCCGAATACGGGAGCCCCGACAGATATACCCCGCGACCCTTTCCGCATTCCTTCACAGCGCCCTGTATCTCCCTCTCGTTCTCTGCTATCACAAGAGTGCCGTCCAAGGCGTAGATGCTCTTCTTTCCCTCTCCCCAGTTGAAGCGGGGTCCGGACTCCTCTGTTATGAAGTGATCCACGACATTCCAGTTGTACTTGTCGTAGCCGAGGGTGAATCCCGTCTCCTTCTCGACTCCGAAGACGTCATAGAGCTGTATGAAGCGTCCCTCCCTCTGGTGCCCCGAGGGCTCTCCGATTCCGATGAAGCCGCCACCGTTGTATACGAAGGCTCTCAGCCTCTCCGGGACAAGAGGATTATCCCAATAGGAGCCTCCGGTGTGGGCGGTATCTCCGTCCCCGATGGTGATTATGACATCAACGCCGTCGAGGACATTCTCGTTCTCGATTATGTCGTCAAAGCTTATGAAGACTGTCTCGAATGGGGCTCCGGATAGTATCTCGAGAACACCGGCATAGCTGTAGTTCTCCTTCTGATAGAGGGCATGGTGGTACATATGTGCGCCCCAGCTTCTCATCCTTCCCCACGAATTGAGAACGGCAACCCTCTTATAGGAGAAGGGTACTGTTCCCTTCACGTTGTCGTAGAGCGTTCTGAACTCATCGCAGAGAGAGGCTATGTAGTCCATGAAAGCGGAGAACTTGAGAGCAAGCGAGAGGTAGCCGCCGTAGCCGATACGGTCGATAGGCCTGCGGAGGATTGCGCGGCGCGATGTCACCCAGTTCTCTTTTGCCTCCTTCACGGGATCTCCTCCATCATGGAAGGTGTCGGGGAAGAAGTATGGGAGAAACCTCCCTTCGGTGTATTTCACCCCGGGGATGTCGGAAAGAAGGCGCAGTGTCTGTCCGTTTCCGATGCTCCCGACGACGGCGTCGATGCCGCTCTTTTTGAATTCCTCCATGAAAGGCTCCACCCCTATGTGGTGGTCGCCGAGGAACATCATCGCCTCCTTGCCGTATTCGTGGCATATGTCAGTGAACTCCCTGATGAGTGCATTCACCTCCCTTCTCTGGAATGCCATGAAATCCTTGTATTCCTTACTAGGAACCCTGTACTGGTTGTTGTAGTAGCCGCTGTCAATTATGTATTCCGCTCTGAAGGGGTAGCCCGCCTCCTTCTCGAACTTCTCAAGTATGTATGGCGATACCGATGCCGAATAGCCGAACCAGTCGACGTACTTCTCCCTTGCCTTATCGTCGAAGATGAGGGTGAAGAGATGGAAGAATGTGGTGAATCTGATGACGCTGACATAGCTGTGCTCTTCGATGAAGGATCTCAGTCTCTCGAGGGAAAAGGCGTGCGTCAGAGGCTGCCTGACGTCGAATGTAATCTCTTTCGTCGTCTCCCAGGAGTTCGTGACGGCATTGTACATGTGCACGGGGTCCCACATGATGAATGCCAGAAAAGATACTGTATATGAATGGTAGGGAACAGCCTCGAGTGTGACGCTCTCCGTCTTCTCGTCGTAGCTCCAGTTCTCAACAGCTTCTCCCGTCGTCCTGTCGATGACCTCCCACCATCTCGCTCTGTCCTTCGGATTGACCTTGAGGAGCTCGGGGTGTATGCCATCCATTACCGAGATGGTGAGAGTCTCTCCCTCTGCAACCCTTGGAAAGGTCATCACGTACATCTGTTGTATCTCATCGGGATGCGAGAGGGCCCATTCGTTGTCCTTTCTTGTCGTGTAATATGTCTTATATATCTTGAGACCGCTTGATGCGAGAGACGGCGGGAATTCCGTTCCGTCGCAGTCACGCAGCGCATCAGCACCCCACTTACGGGCTGTCTCGAGTGTCTCTTTGATTATATTGAGATCCGTCGGGATCGTAACGCGGCCTTTCTCTTTCATCTATCTTTTCCTTTCTATGATTATTTCCCTGTTGTTTCTGATTTCCACATTTCCGCCGTCCATCCTCTTTCTGATGAGTGGTGTGCTCTCTCTGCGGTATATGGTATTGTTCACCACTCTCCCGTCGGGACAGAGGGAGGGGGAGAGCACTCCCGAGAGGTCATCATCGGAGACGTTCTCCTCATAGACGGAGGAGAGGGACTCCTCAAGACAGAACATCACGGCTCCCCCTTCGTTAGCGTGGGAGTAGTTATGGCGGTAGACTGTTCTCCATCCGCTGTCTGCGTCGTATGCCATGCCGTCCTGGTTGAGGCGTGTGTCATAGACTTCATTGTACTCGAAGAGGGCCTCAAGGCACTTCCACGGCCATATGGCAGCGGCAACCTTCCCCATGCGGGTAAGCGGGGAGGTGTATATTCTGTCGTTCATGTCGCGTGCGGCACCGTCCGAGCGGCAGTTCCTGACAACGGGGCGGAGTGCATACATCACCGTAATTGCATCGCCGCCGGTGTCCTTTACGTAACAGTTCTCGATTGTGAGGGAGGTGTTCCCGTATTTTCTGAAGATCTCTTCTGATGTTCCGGTTCCCCTGAACTTCTCCCAGAGGTATGTATAGCCGGCTGCTATTCCCCATCTCGATACATTCTTTAAAAAGCACCCCGTTATGACGACGCCGTCGAAGCGCGGAATGAGAATATTGCCGTCATCGGGTTTGAGGGCGGTGAAGTATATGCCGCCGTTCGAGAGGTGCTTGTCGTAGACGTTGCCTATGACATCTCTTATGGTGACGTCCTCGACTCTGATATTCCTGATTGTTCCACGGTTCCTTGCAGTAACTGCTATTCCCGTTCTCGGGGGGCGGAGAGCATCGGAGTAATGCTCTCTTTCAACTCCCGAGTTCCTGATCTCTATGTTTCTTACCGCTATGTCATTAGTATCGAAAAGGAGGATGGTTGATGAGACCTCGGCCTTATAGCGGTGAGCGGGGCTGTCGAGTGCGACGCCGTAGTCCTGGAGCCACACCCCGCCGCCGTAAGCGTCGACTACGGGCTTCTTTCCCTTTCCGTATGACGATATCGTAATACTGTCCGTGTTCAATATATGAATTGCGCCCTTGAAGACGGAGCCGCACCTGAGGAGGATGCTGTCGCCCCTTTCAAGCTTTATTGAGGATAGTGCAAAGAGAGAGGAGTAGGGGCTTCTTACTGTTCCTTTCTCTTCACCGGGGGCTGCTGCTGAGGAGAAGTAGTATTTCTTCGACATTCTTCTCGTATTCCTCCTCTCTTATTCTTTTTGCGATGATATCCGCTACCTCATCCTTCTCGAAGGAGTCGCCGTTGTACCTCGTGAAGAGGTCCCTGTTCTCCTTCCAGTATCTTTCGATATCATCATCCCCGAGTTCCCTGTAGGGATAGTTTATCCTCTCGTCACGAAGGATGAAGGCGAGGCGGAAGGATGTGAGGAACATCTCGAGAAAGATATCGTAGCTGAGCTTTCCCCCCTCTATTCCATACTTCCTTCCGCCCCTGCGCCTTCTTTTCTCCTCAAGCCACAGACTTATGAGGTCCTTTTCGAGGAATCCCGTCCGTCTTGCAAAATCAATTTCGGCAGCCTTTCTCATTTGATCGATCCCGTTATACCGTTGGCAAAGCTCTTCTGGAGCAGGAGGAATATGACTGCAGTCGGAAGCGTGCAGATAAGTACTCCGAGCATCAGCATGCCGTAGTCGACGAAGTAGACGCTCTTGAGGTTTGCAACAAGCATCGGCATCGTGATGCTGTCGTTTGACTGGAATATGATCTTCGGCCAGAGATAGTTGTTCCATGCACTCATGAATGTCACCGTTGCAGCCGCGCCGTATGTCGACTTCATGACGGGGATGAAAAACGTGAGGAATATCCTGAACTCCCCCAGTCCCTCGAGCCTCGCCGCCTCGATGATGTCGTGCGGGAACGAGCGTGCCGACTGCCGGAAGAGCATGATCATGAACGGTGTCGATATCGTGGGGAGGATGAGTGCATATATCGTGTTGATGAGATGCATTCTGCTGAACATCCTGAAGAGAGGAACGATTGTCGCAACGAACGGCAGCATCATGGCTGTCAGGAGAACTGCCATAAGCCTGTCCTTGTGCCTGTCGTGATAGATTTCGAAGCCGTAGCCGGCAATTGACGATACAAGGAGCGTCAGCACTGTCACGATTATGCTGTTCTTGAACGAATTGAAGAGCGCACGGGCGAGATCCTGGTTCTTTGTGAGCGTTTTGAAATTCTCGATGAGGTATGTCCCCGGAACGAGGCGTCCCCTTATTATGTCGATGCTCCTGTTGGTTGCACCGCTGAGCATATAGTAGAGGGGGAACGCCGACAGAACGGCGGCGATTGTCAGAACTATGTAGCTTGCCCTCAGGGCTCTGTCTTTCACTTTTCTTTTAGTCACGCCTGTCACCTGCCTTCATCTGTATTACGGAAAGTACCGCTATCGAAAGAAGTATGAACACCGAAAGCGCCGATGCATAGTTGAAATTCGGTGTGTCGACGAATGTCGTGTTGTATATATAGTGGGCTATCGTCATCGTAGCCTTTCCCGGGCCTCCTCCGGTGAGGTTCACCGACTCGTCGAAGAGCTGGAGAGTTCCGGATGTGCTCATGATTGCCGTTAACAGGATCGTAGGCCTCAAAAGGGGTATTGTTATACGGAAGAACTTCGCCGTGCTCGAGCAGCCGTCGATTGTCGCCGCTTCGTAGATTGACGGGTCGATATTCTGGAGGCCGGCAAGGTAGAAGACCATGTTGTATCCTGTCCATCTCCATATGAGGGCGATGACGATCACGATGCGGGCAGACCATGCGTTGTTGAACCAGTCTATTCCTTTTACTCCGACCCAGCCCAGCATTGTGTTGATAAGGCCGTTGGAGGCGAAGAGCGACTTGAAGATCATCGAGTATGATACGAGGGATGTCGCACACGGCAGGAATATGAGGGTGCGGTAGATCCCCTTTCCCCTGAGCCTGGGGTTGTTGAGCATCTGTGCCAGGATCAGGGCCAGGACGAGCATTATCGGGACCTGGATCAGAAAGTAGAAGACAGTGTTGAAGAGACACTCGCGGAAGGTCCTGTCCTTGAAGAGACGCGCATAGTTCTGCATTCCCACCCACGTCTCGTTCTTTCCGTTTCCTCTCTTGAAGGAGAGGAGAAGGGCCTGGAGCATGGGGTAGAAGCAGAATGCGAAGATGAGAAATGCGGCGGGAATGAGGAATATCCAGCCCGTGATATTCTGCTTTCTTTGAAGCGTGAGTCTCTTCTTTGTCACTTCAGCACTCTCCTTTACAAAGAGGGGGGCAGGAGTACTGCCCCCGTCTTTACAGTATTACTCAGTAGCCTATTGCGAATTCGACAGTCTCCTGGGCAGTCTTCATCTCGCCGCGGATATCGGCGCCCTTCTGGACGACGTTCGTGATGGCGACTGTGACAGCAGATCTGATGTCGTTGTAGTAGGAGCCGAAGTCACATTCAGGAACGCCCTCTGCGTAGCTGACGATGTCGGCATAGATCTTCTGACCGTTGTAGTACTCGACCTCATCCTGGTATCTTTCGCTCTTTCCTGCCGGCAGATATGTCGTGATGACGCCGTTGGAGACGAGGATGTTGTCGTAGAGCTCGAGAGATGAGCCGAGTGTCGACTTCAGGAAGTCGTATGCAAGCTCCGTGTTCGAGCAGTTGGATGATACATACCAGCTTGCACCGCCGGAGTTGGAGTAGTTGGTGGCACCGCTGACGCCGTCAAGGGAGGGAAGAGGACATACCGCCCACTTGCCGCTCTGGTCTTCTGCCGCCTGGATGGACGAGAGGATCCAGTTACCCTGGATGAGGCCGGCAGCCTTTCCTGTGTTGAAGGATGCGATGTACTGATCCCAGTCGGTGTAGTCTGTCATGAGGCCCTCGTTGATGAGGCGTGCATAGATCTCCATGGCCTTGTAGAGAACTTCGTTGTTCAGAAGATTGACTTTGCCGTCGACGTACGGCGATGCTCCTGCTGACTGGAGGATCATCAGGACGATCTCGCTGCCGCCGCTTGTTGTGAGCATGTCGATACCTGTTGCATCCTTGACAAGGTGAGCATTCTTGAAGAACTGCTCCCATGTGATATTCGTGAAGTCTTCGACTGTGAGTCCGGCCTTTGCGATGAGATCGGTACGGATCGGCATGATTACGGCGCCGTTGTCGAATGGAAGACCGTACTGGCTGCCGTCATGGGAGCCGACAGCGACCTTTCCTGCTGCAAAATCTGAGAAATTGATTCCGCTTTTATCGAGGGATGTGAAGATTCCCGGGTAGTTTGTGAGCATCTTCTGTGCAGAGTTGTCCTGCATCAGGAAGATGTCGGGGAGTGTCGAATAGTCACCTGCCCCGTCAGCTGTGATGAGCTTGACCTCGATGTCGGTGTAGACATTCTCGACTATCTCGAGTTTGAAATCCGGATGGTCGATCTGGTAGATTCTTTCAGCTTCCAGAAGTGCCGGGATATTGAAGTTCCTGTCCCAGGCCCAGACTATGAGTGTGTTTGATTTTTCCGCACTCTTCTTCTCTTGAGCACCCTGTGCAAAGAGAGAGAGGGAGAGAGCGAGAACGAGCATGATAGCGATAATCTTTTTCATATATTTCCTCCCGAGGGATGAGCCCTCATGATTCCATCGTAAGCATGAAAACCGGTAAAACCATCATTTTCTTGCTCTATGTTTTATCTTTCTTGCTTATTGCATCTAGCTCGTTATAATGGTGGTATGAGCAACTTCAGAATCGAATTCCCCTCGGAGAAAACCGAACAGCTGCCCCGGCTTCTCTACTTCAGCTACTCGAAGTATGAGAAGGACTGGGTGAGCATCATGCACTGTCATACATTCACGGAATTCATGTACATCGAGAGAGGGGAAGGGGAGATCATCACGCAGTCGGCGTCGTTCAGGGTGCAGGCCTCCGATTTCGTCGTTCTTCCTCCCGGCTTCCATCATACCGAGAAGTCGAGTCCGGGTGACAGCATGGAGTATTTCGTGCTCGGGGTCTCGAACATAGCCCTCAAGGATTATGCGGCAGGGGATCAGTACAATCCCGTTCTCCCGCTGGGGCGCTACAAAGCGAAGGTGGGGGAGGAAATGAGAAGGATGTTCAACGTGCTTTCCGGGACGGAGAAGGGATACGATGTCGAGGCCGCGTCGGTATTTCTGGGCATTATGTCTCTTCTGTCGCGTCTTCCGTCCTCCACGGTACTCCTTGGCGAAACAGATTCGGGAAGTCAGAGGATGATGGAGATAAAGGATTACATAGATACCCACTATATGGAGCCGCTGACGCTTGATGAGCTTGCCCTGCGCTTCCATCTTTCGAAGTTCCACCTTGCAAGACAGTTTGCTCAGAACAGCGGCATTCCTCCGAAGGCCTATCTTGAGAAGAGGAGGATGAGGGAGGCAGAGTACCTCCTCCTCTCGACCGAGCTCAGCGTCACCGAAATAGCCTCGACCCTCGGCTTTTCCTCCTCATCGTACTTTACGCAGCGTTTCCGCATAAAAAAGGGGATGACGCCTGTCGAATTCAGGAAGAAAGGGGAGAAACGTTAGTCTCCGATTCTTTTCTGCATTTCACCCGAGAGATCGAGATTTCTTCCGAACGAGGAGCCCGAGTCGAAGCTGTTCCTGTCGACGTTGATTCTGGTGTGGTTCCGTCTGAGGCTGGTATCCTTGAATGCGATTCTTCTCGCCTTCTCCTCGGTCTCGAGCTTTATCGACTTCACGAGTGCGGTGTCATTCCTGCCGGAGGTCTTCTTCTTTATTGCATCGTAGGCCCCGACCATGAAGCTGTCCTTCGATATGCGGCGGCCGCTTTTTCTGAGCCGTGCAACCTCCTCCTCGAGAGCCGACATCAGATAGTCGAAGAGATAGAGTGCGCTTTCGCACTGCTCGAGGGAGCCGTAGGCAGTGAGTGCGACTGCTTCTCCCCTGTGGTCCTTGACGAAGAAGACTCCCGTGTTCTCGCTGACGATTATGGAGATGTAGACGACGTATGTCGCGATCCGTCCCTTTTCATATACGTTGACGAAGTAGATCTTCTCCTCGTTGATATCTTCTTCGAGGGATGCCTTTTTTACAAGTTCGCGCGCCTTTTCGAGGGCGACGAGAGCCTCGTTCTCGAATGACGACGAAGAGAGTGCGAGAAGTTTGTCGAGCCTCTCCCGTGCCTTCGCCCTGACCTTTACATCTCCCTTTATTCTCGCCTTCTCGAAGCCCTTGTCGATACCGAGCTTCATGCACGCATCCCTGAAGAAGGGGGAGTGACCCGTCATTGAGGCATGGATGAGGTAGTCGACGGCATGTGCGCATTCATGGATGAAGATGTTCCTTACCTCCGAAAAGGGGTAATCGAGGAGGGACTCGGAGAGAATGATGATCTCGTCCTGAGGCATAAATGATCCGAGCTTCTCGTCACTCTCCATATGTGCAAAGAAGAGTGCACGGTATAAGGGCCGTGTGATGCCGTAGTATCTGAAGGCCCTCTCGGCAGTCTCCTTCTCGACAATCATTAACTGAGCTCTTACTTTTTCTTCCTTTTCTCCGATAACCTTGATGTTTCTGTCCATAACAGTGAGAGCATAGAACGGGAGAAGGGGGAGAGACAATATGCAGCGATCAGATATGACGAAAGAGTTCAGGTCTGGAGACGATTATCATGTAAAATGCGTTATAAGTTGCATTCAATCAGACTTTCTGTCATTGAAATGCAGATTATGAGTTTTTGGAAGATAATCTGCATCTGCCGGCCTTTACGACAATCGAATTGTCGTCTGATCATCTCTCTACCTTCTTTTCCCGTTTTGCGGTATTGTAGTCATTATGAAAAAGATATACATAGAGAGCCTCGGCTGCGCCAAGAACCAGGTTGATTCGGAGATACTCCTCTCCTATGCGGAGGATAACGGCTATGAGAGGGTGGATACGGCAGAGGATGCCGACGTCGTTGTTGTCAATACATGCGGTTTTATAAGAAGTGCAAAAGAGGAATCGATAAATACCTTTTTCTCTCTCAGGGAGAAATGTCCGGAAGCAAAGATAATTCTTGCGGGGTGCCTTGCCGAACGCTACGGTGAGGAGATGGAGATCAAGGAGGCAGACGCCGTCTTCGGCAACCGTGATCTCTCGCTCTTTCCGTCGGTTCTTGAAAAGGTCGAGAAGAACGAGAAGACGCTTCTCGTTCCTCCCTATCCGGACCCGGACAGGGAGCGTGACGAGCGCAGGGAGCTCCTGTCGTTTCCGTCAAGTGCGTACCTCAAGATAAGCGAAGGCTGCAATCACTGCTGCTCCTACTGTGCCATCCCGGTAATCAGGGGGCCGTTGAGGAGCAGACCCTTCGAGAAGGTTGTCGCCGAGGCCGAGAGGCTCATAGCGCGCGGGATATATGAGATAAACATCGTAGCCCAGGACCTCGGTGCCTACGGACTCGATATCTATAAAAGGAGCAGATTCGTCGAGCTCATGGACACTCTCTCGTCCCTCGATGGTGATTTTGTCCTGAGAATGCTCTATATACATCCCGATACCTTCCCCGTGGATCTTATAGATCTTACTGCAGAGAGGAAGAAGATCCTCCCTTATTTCGATATTCCGGTGCAGCATGCAGACCATGATGTCCTTCTCTCGATGAAGAGGACAGGCGATGGGGAAACATACGCATCGCTTTTCGAGAGTATCCGCAGGAAGAATCCCGACGCCGTAATCCGCACGACCCTCATGCTCGGCTATCCCGGAGAGGACAGGGCTGCATTCGAGAAGCTTCTGTCGTTCATAGAGAAGGCCCGGCCCGACTGGATGGGATCCTTCCTCTACTCCAGGGAGGAGGACACTCCTGCATACAGGATGCGTAACCAGAGGGAGCACGATAAGGCAGCGAGGGAAGCGAAAAAGTGGCAGAAGGAGCTCGAAGAGAAGCAGAGTGAGATAACCGGAGAGCGTCTTCAGCGCTTCGTCGGAAGGACATACCGCTGTCTCATCGAGGAGAAGATCGAGGGTGAGGACCTCGCCATCGGCCGCATATACTCACAGGCTCCTGATGTCGACGGCGCCACCGTCGTCATGGGGCGGGGCCTCAAGAGCGGCGATGTCGTTACTGTCGGAATAAGAAGCGTCCGCGGAGTGGACCTGGAGGGTATTCTCATTGATTGACCTGTCACAGCTGAATAAAGAACAGAAGGAGGCCGTCCTGGACGAGAGGAACAACCTCCTCATCCTTGCCTGTGCCGGAAGCGGCAAGACAATGACGATTACATACAAGATCGCCTACGAGATAGAGCAGGGCTTTGTATATCCCTCCCAGGTCTGTGCAGTGACATTCACAAACAGGGCCGCGAAGGAGATGAGGGAGAGGCTTGAAAAGCTTCTTCCCGACGTCGATACGTCGAAGATGGTCGTAAGGACCTTCCATTCGCTCTGTGCATCTCTCCTGAGGCGCTTCGGGGAAAGTGTGGGACTCGGGCCCAACTTCACGATCTACGATGACGACGATGCCTTCCAGGTGCTCGTCTCTCTCTCCGACAGGGACAGGAAGGACCTGAGAGTGATAAGCCGTACAATATCGAAGGTGAAGGATCTCGGGATAACCCCGGATGACAGAAAGCTCGGCGACTATTCATCCGACCCCGATTTCAGACGACTCTACAAGGCGTACAACAACGCCCTCAGGGAGAGCGGGAACGTCGACTTTGCCGACCTCATCGGAAAGGCCGTCGAACTTCTCGATACGGACAGCAGTGCACGCGAGTACTGTCACTCGCGCTTCCGCCTCGTGCTTGTGGACGAGTACCAGGATTCGAACAGCGAGCAGTTCGAATTCCTGAAGCGCTTTGTCTCACCCGAGAGCCAGCTTATCGCAGTGGGGGACGACGATCAGTCCATATATTCGTTCCGCGGGGCCGAGATCAGGAACATCCTCTCCTTTGCCAGCGACTTCAAGGGGGTTAGGGAGATAAAGCTCGAGAAGAACTACCGCTCGACTGACGAGATCCTGCGCCCTGCCGCGGCACTCATAAAGCACAACAGCGAACGCCATGACAAGAATATCGTCTCGGCAGACGGCAAGACGGGCCCCAGACCCGTTGTCCTGATATCACAGACGGGGAGTCTCGAGGCAAAGAGGGTCGTCGACATAATAGGAAGTGAACACAGCTATTCCGGCACCGCCGTGCTCTACCGCACGAATGCCCAGTCCCTCCCGTTCGAAACAGAGCTTACGAGGGCGAAGATCCCGTATAAGGTGGTAGGCGCACTCAAGTTCTATGAAAGGGAGGAGATCAAGGACGCTCTGGCATTCCTCCGCCTCCTTCTCAACCACCGTGACATGGTCTCCTTCAAGAGGATAGTCAACAAGCCCTCGCGTAAGATCGGCGAGAAGAAGATCGGAAATATCCTCTCCCTCTCTCCAGATATCTTCGAGGCGCTCTTGCTCTACTCGGAGAAGAACCCCGGATCCTCGGGTGAGGGCGTAAGGGTCTTCCTCTCCGCCTGGAAGAATGCAGAGGAGAGACTCCGTGGCGGCGAGGGACTCGGGACGATCATGACGAAGGCCCTCGACGAGACGGAGCTTATGTCATACTACGAAAGCGAACCCGACAAGGCCGTGAGAAAGTCAAAGCTCGAGAACCTCTCCCAGCTTGTATCGACACTCGAGGAAAGTGGAAGGGAGGGCGACTCCATAAGGGACGAAGAGGAGAGCGCGGATGTGAAGAACTCCGGAGCTGAAGCACTTTCTTCCTATCTCGAGCGCATCACTCTCGATACGACAGTCATCGGAAAT
>CAVACS010000015.1:0-26251 GCA_963587105.1 Anaerovoracaceae bacterium
GGAACGCGTGCTGATATTGTTGCTCGTATTAGTCATGCCATTATTGCAATTCGTATACCCGAGGCCTGCATTGGAGCTGTTGTTCCAGTTGCCGCCACGTTGAACCGTAGACCACGTTTTCATCTTCCGCCGTGGGCGGTTAGATAGATGAGCCACCCTCTCATCAGACTCTTGGTTATGCCTCCGAGTCGGGATATCTCACTCATGCGTTTTCGGAAAGACGGTCTCTTCTGGAGTGTCTTAATCATATAGAGCGCCTTTGTGAGAAGGTCCTCGGCTCGTCGGCTGTCCTGTACTATGTCATATGCCTTGTAGACCACCTTGGGTGCGTCCTTGTTCTCGGGACGTGACATGTACCGGTTGTAATTGTACCTCTCTACGGAGCGTGACATGAGCGCTGACGACTCGGCGAGAGTGTTGGTTATCTGCTCGCAGACTGAGTAGCGGAGAAAGTTCGGAACGTCCTTCGCGCTTGTACACACGTACCAATAGTCCAGTGTGTCCTGTAGCGCGTTCTGGAGCTTCAGCCCTGCCTCCGGCTTAATCTCGAGCGGTAACTCCTCCCGATTGAACGTTTTCGGAGTTGATAACCTATTACCTCTCTGCCCGTCTGTGTTCATGCACGTCCCCTGAAGATTTTAGATTTTACCTTATTTTTGAAGCGGAACGCGTGCTGATACTGTAGCTCGTATTAGTCATGCCATAAATGCAATTCGTATACCCGAGGCCTGCATTGGAGCTGTTGTTCCAGTCGCCGCCACGTCGAACCGCTTTGATAACACCGCTCGTGTTACGCATATAAGCCTGTCCTGCAGGAGTGTTCGCAAGGAGCGGAAAGAGTCCCATTACTCTGAGGTAGGCGTTCGCTGTCGTGCCTTCTCTTGCTGTCATGCTCTTGAGTGCGACTGAGCCATAGGGGCTATCATCTGCCTGCTGATGCTCGAGAGTCTTACAGAGGCAGAAAGCAGCACTACCGGATGCGATATCTGCTAGATAGTCGTACTTGTAGCTCTCCGCGTCCGTGTTAGCGTCGACCCATGAGCCGTCTTCCTTGAGAGCCTTCCAGAGCGTTGATGTATCCGAGAGGTCGGCCGGTGTGATACCTGCTTTTCCTGCATCATTGTTCGGTAGGAACTGCAGCTCTCCGCTCTTGATGCGGAATCCCGAGCACCACTCTGCCATGTTGCCGACGAGGTCCGCGACTCCCCACGGTGTTCCGTCATGATACCACTCCAAGGGCCCTGTGCCGGTACGAGTCTGAGGCGTACTCTTATTAGATGAGTAAGTATGCTCAGCCGGCGAGCCTTGCTCTGTGGTGTCAGCATGATAGCGGTTATAAGTTGTGTTCCCGTGGCACTCGAAGGCGCGTCTTGCTCCCATAAGATAGAGATACGAGTTCTCTGCAAGTGTCTCGAGATGTACTTCTTCTCCGTCGGGATTGACTGTAGAAGTACTTGACGCATAGCATGCTGCGATAGCGCCCTGTGTCGAGGCCGAGAAGCCTCCGCCGCCATATGCGGGCGAGAGATTGTAGAGCGATGCGACATAGTTGACGCCACTGACACGAGGCATGAGATACTTAGCAAGCCTGAAGCCTCTTATCGGAGTGCCGCCCATGATGAACGCCGGATGGAGCGGAGTCTGCAGAGACGTGTCTGCCGAGTTGAAGAGCGTGTTACTTGCTGACAAGTAGTCGAGTCTTGCCTTCTCGTCGCAGAAGAAGTTGACCATTATATGAGGCCTCCCCGCTTTGTCGAAGATAAGCTCGTTGCGTCCGTCTGACATGCGGAAAAGCTCCTCTCCGAGTACTAGCATCTCTACCTTGTCCTCTGCTGTCGGGACAAGCCCCGAGCCTCTGAGTGCGAGCGTCGTTATCTGATTCTCGATGTGCCGCCTTCTGCGGTCAATCTGCTCAAGTGTGTAGCCTTCGTTAGCCATCTATTACCTCCATTGATTCCATCGCGCTCTCTACGAAGAGGCGGGCGTTGGCGCTCCTGAGTGCAAGAGCGTTAAGTGTGATTGCGCTATCTAGGTCCTCTGCACTGTCTGCGACAATAGTGTACTCCGCAGAGCATACGACTGTAGTTTCGTTGTCGTACCATGTGACAGTGTAGATGTTGCCCTCTTGTGTGTGTCCGAATGTGTAGTTATGTCTCTCCATCTCTTACACCTCCCATACCGTGATATCAGCAGAGTAGCCTGTACTTCTGCCGCAGACTGCCGTCGTGTTACCGCTCGGGAAAGAGAGCACGATAGTCTGATGTGCCTCGACTGGCAGTCCGACCTTCGGCGTTGTCGTAGTCTCCGGCTGCAAGAGAATGCGGATGTCGCTCTCATTGCTGATGATGAGCTTAGTCCTCGCTTCTGATACTGCCGAGCCCTCTGCTAAGAGCGTCGATGTGCCGTTAGTGAGCGTAAGACTCTTCCCCGCGCCGAGAGAGGCTATCTCGAGACTCTGTGGCAGTGTGTGCATACTCTCTGCAAGCGTACTTGCCAGAGCGTGGATATCACTTGATGATACCATTCCTGTTAGACCCATATGTTCCTCCTGTATATCATGCCGTCACTTCCTCGAGAAGCTCGTACGGCCTTCCGTTCTTGACGTAGATAGAGCGCTTGTAGACCTTGGCGGTTTCGGAGATGACAACCTGGGACTCCAGCGCTGTTACCTTGCTGTCAATCTCGCTCTTAGTGTATGCATCAGTATAAGCCCCGTCAGAGCCTGCCTTGAGCACAGTCTCTCCGCTCTTGATCCGGAGGCGGAAGGTGTTATCAGAGAGCTCGAGACCATCACCTGCTGCATACGAGTTGATGGCGTTCTTGTACTCGAGAGCCTTCTCCTCGCTCTCCTTGGCTGCGTCAGCATAACCCTTAGCACTCTGCTCATAAGCCTGTACGGCTGTCTTGGAGCTTGCCTCCTGAGACTGCACAGCTGATATCGCAGCACTCTTAGCCTGGCTTACTGCAGTAATGGCTGCACTCTCGGCATCGGTGACAACCCTCTTGCTGGTAGTGCCCTGCGTCGAGACTGCACTGACAGCCCCTGTCTTGGCTGTAGATATAGCAGAGAGAGCGTCACTCCTGCCGGATGAGATATCTGTCTTAGCCTGGGCGATTGTAGCCTCTATATCGCTCTTAGCCTGAGCCACCTTCTCGACATTGTCGTCAGTCTGCCCCTTCAGAGCGGCTACCTCTTCCAGAGCCTCCTTGCAGCTCGCTTCACTTGCAGCGCTAGAGGCTGCACTACTAGATGCCTCTCCTGCCGACACCTTGGCATCGTCTCTGGCTTCTCTTGCTTCTGTGATGATATCGTCCCAGGTGAGGATCCTTGTCGGGTCGAGTACGTATCCCGAGGAGAGCTGCCGTGGTTTAATCGCGAAGCGCTTATCAGCTATAGTGCGAGCTCCTCCGTTATATGCAGCCACGACATAGCAGATCAGCTCTGCGTACGTACCGTTAAGCAGCTGGTTAGGGATATCGCAGACAAGCATATCGCCGTCCTTCTCGACCTCCACGTCCATTGTCGAGGAGTCCGTCGACTGGATGTCCTCGAACTGCACCTGAGTTATGTCCTCGTCGCCGAAGCCTACGAGCACTATCTGACAGTCAGAGTCGCCTGCATACAAGCTTGTGCGTCCGTCTCTAAGTTGTATATCGTACATATTACCTCCTTACGGAACTATTTTGAGAAAACCATCGCTGTCACGGTACACCTGCCCAGACTCCAGACCGGTAGCCCCCTCTTGTATATCCTTGAGTATCAACTTATCGCCCGTATTGTATGAGATACTGGCAGTGAAATCGCTCTTGAACGCGCTGTCAACCGCTGCCAGATAGACGATCCGAGTTACCTGCCCATCCTTGATATTGCAATAGCCCTTAAAAAGAATGCTCTCGCTTGCAGCGTTTGCATCTTTGCAAAAGTAGAACCAATAGTGAGTGTCCGATGCGGCTTTGTCTGTGTAGAAGTAGCAGTTGCCGCTGTAGGTGGAGACTGTAACCGGCTGGAAGGTATACACGCATTGTTGATGTAACTCGAGAAGCGCGAGACAACGTTCCGTGCCTGAAGTTGCAGGAATAGTGACGGATATAGTTGTTCCTCCGCTAGCGTTAGGGATACTCTTAAGTGCAGGGGTGTCAAATTGTCCGACGAAAGTCCCTGATGCGCCGACAAGCGTGCCGGAGATGACCGCATTATTAAGTTTTCCTGTGCCTTCAATATATACGCTATCTGGGCTTATTCTGATCTTGTCGTCCTTGCTCACAATAGTCCCGTCGGACTTTCGGTACATGAAGCCCTCTTCCGGCCCAGAGAGGTCAGAGTTGGGTTTGCCCATAAAAACATTCCCGGAAGCCGGATCGACTTGGAAGACTGTATCTCCGTTATACGATATCTTGAAGACAGGATTAGTAAGCGGCACGCCGTCGCTGTCAGTAGATTGTATGGCGACGCTCATGCCTGTCGAGTTAGTTATCATCAAATTGAGGACATTCAGAAACTTGATGAAGCCCTGGTCGGCACAGAGGGCCTTGAAGACACCCAGAAGGGTGGCGGTAGTCTTGTCCGTAGTCCCGATATTGATCATATCAGCAAGAGCGATAGATACCTTATCGAGCGGATAGCCGGAGAAGCTGTCTGCGTTAGCATAAGCCGTCCACTCGCCACTCTTATAGACATACATAACGTTGGACGAGCCGTCTACATACCAGTCACCCTCGATATAATTCTCGCCTGTCGGGGCCGAGTCGCGCGCCCCGAAGTACTTCGGGTCCGCATTTTCAAAGACTCCGGAGAGACAGTATTTCTTGCTCTTAGAGCCGATAGTGACCGTGATGGTGCACGTAGTGGAAGTGCTTAGCAGCTCACTGTACAGGATGGTAATAACCTCTGTGACAGGATCTATTGATACATCGAAGGTGTTCTCAATGATGCCGATGCTTATCTTACCCGTTGCGCCATTGCGGTTGACGTGGCCGATTATCTCGCCGCTACCTCTTACCCTCGGATGGATCGTGTATACAGCAGGAGTCCAGGTCACATCCCATGCGCTCAGGGACGCTATCCACTCTTGTTCTGTGCCGCTGAAGCCGTCTTCTACTGCCCTCTCATATGGAGTCTTACCTTGCTGTACGTACTTAGAGTAGCTCTTGGCTGAGTCGATGACTGAGATGGCTACATCCTCGATAGTGCTGACCCCCTCAGCCGTGTATGAGTAGATAGCGTCCTCATCCTTAATGCGGGAGAGCAGTCTGAGCTTCATCGTTCTGCCGCTTACACTGTCAGTGAGGATGTAGAAGCCGCCGACGTTATAGCTCGAGGAGCTCTTGAAGATGTACTGCAGCTTGGAGAATCTCTGGCGGGCACTGAATTTTCTGGCAAAATCGGCCGTTATAGTCTCACGGTCGTTAGGCAGCGTGAGACGGTACTTGAGCGAGATAGATTCCGGATCTGCTCCGGTTACATTGTAAGATGCTTCGCTGTCGAGGCCGACCGCTATATCGCCATAGACCGTGATACGCCACGTCCAGCCGGTGCCGAGAAGGACATCGAAGTCGCCGGAGTAGTCAACCCACATTCTCATGCCGTTGACATCGTAAGACTCGAGCTGCACCGAGTAGGTTACACCCTCCTCATCTAGCAGCTCTACCTTGATCCTGTCTGCAGAAGTGCGGAGCCACAAGAGGTCACCGCTGGAGATATAGCTGCCGTCGCTCTTCTTGATGCCGGATGCCGGAAGATACCACGACCAGAGATTACCATCGGGCATAGTCTCGTCGGGGTTGTTCCATGTATCGTGCATGCGCCCGGACCAGAGCTTGCCGGTGAGATTGTGGTAGTTAGAGAGGACCCAGGCATTCCAGTCGCTGGAGTGTCCTGTCATGTTTCCGCTGTCGAAGGTGTATATCTTGACGTTAGGGTAGTAGCAGAACTCCTTCCATCTTATCTCAAGGCCGTCCGATGTATCGTCTGAGCGTGTCGTCCTCAGCTCCGTTATAACGTCCGAGAGAGTGCCGACCTCATCGGCGTCGTCGACGAATGTGCAGAAGGCCTCCGCTTCTCCCGTAGCTGTCCATCTGTAGTCGAGTCCGTACTCGTATAGTATCTCGGCTATCACATCGTCGAGGTATTCTTCTGTAGGAAGCTTAAGATAGTGTATCGTCTCAGACGTGTTGTAGGGTGTGAACGTCCTCCCCTTGAGAGAGAAGAGGGTCTGCAGAAGATCAGAGAGATTGATGTCAGAGTAGACCGTGGTGTATATCCTGCCGTCTATTGTCCCCTCGGTCGAGGCCGGCCAGATATATTCGTGCAGCGTCTCTGTATAGTCCATAACCTCCAGAGACAGATTCCCGGAGTGGGCGCAGTTAGAAGTGTGTGTGATATACGGTCTTATAACGCCCGTGAAGAGCACAGTCTCATCCTCATCCTTGATGACAGCAGGCACGAAGCTCTCTTGATACGAGAGGAGGTAGTTAGCGATATTCACACCGCCCAGGGACGGGCGTATCTGGACGTTGACGGAAGAAGTCGTATGCTTCCCCGCTGAGCCGCATCGGATATTCTCAGAGTATCCCTCTCTCAGAATTGTGCAGTTATAGGTGTTGTTGAGTATAAGTCTCAAGCGTACCTCCATCTAGGCAGCAGCCCTGTACGCTGCGCCCTCTCTATGGCATAGTATACGTCTTCCGCAGCACCGTTGCCGCTGCCGTTGACTGTAACATTGATGACTATTGTGCCGGAGCTTATGTCCCGATTGACGAACTGGTCGAGCTTAGAGAGTGGAAGGACCGCCTCCTTCTCTGCACCTTCTCCGATGAGTGCGTGGGTAGGGGACTGCACGATTCCGCCCTCGGCCAGCCCGGTATACTGCTGGGATAAGATATTCCCTATCTGCAGAGCTCCTGCTGCGGATGTCAGACCTATCATCGTCCACATCATCCAGGGATTCGCCATGTATGTAGTATAAGCCTTAACGATTGCCTCTGCGACGGAGATGGCAGCACTGGCAATGCTGTTGCGCTTCTCGGCCTCGAACTGTCTGCGCTTGAGATTGTCCAGCTTGACGGCCTTCTCTTCTTCTGACGCTTCAGAGTCCTCGACTCTCTCTATCTCCTTATCGAGAAGAGACATCTTAAGGTCTGTCGCGCTGTCCCAGACGCTCATGATGCCATCGGCGACTGTCATGCAGTTGCTGAGGAGCTCTATCTGGGCCTGCTGCGCATTCTTGAGGGCGGTTATATACTCCTCGATCATCTCGACAGCGTCCTCAAAGAAGGGTTTCTCTGTGTCGCTCGCTCCTGCGAGAGCTGCCTTGGCATTCTCAAGCTCTACCTGTGCTGCATTGAGCTTACTCGCGATATCCGGAAGCCAATTACTAAACTCTGCGATGCCTTCCATTCTTGAGATGATAGCAGTGTAGAGCTCCGGCTCCTGCGTAATGCTTGCAGTGCTGCTACTTGCTCCCCCTCTCGAATAAGAAGCCAGAGCTTCCACCAGAGCGTTCCCAAGGGCAACAATCCACGCCTCGCCTCGTGTCCATGCAACATTGTCGGGAAGATGGTTAGTCGCATAGATAAGCTCGTCATACGTCATTCCCGAGACGTCGTACTTGCCGCCACTCTTATACGACTCCTTAGCGTCAGAGAGCATAGCGTTATACTTGACAGCGCTTGATGCAGACTTAGTCCAGCCGCTAATCTTAGTGAGCCACTCGTAGATAGTCTCGAGTGCGGGTGTGATTGAGTCTAGTATGGCATTGCCCAGATTAGCCTTGATCTTAGTAAACGCCGAGTTAATCTTGTCAATCTTCTCCTGAGCTTCCTTGTTCTCCTTAAGGGCCTCTTGAACACAGGCCTTAATCCCCTTATAGACACCGGTGACAATTGTCGCTGCCGTGAGATACTTAGCACCAAGATTGATGATGCTCTTGATGTTATCTTCAGAGCCCTTCTTGAGCGTCTGTTGCCAGATAGAGGCACTGTCATTGGCCTTGTCTGTACTCTTCTTGACGTCCTCGATATTGTATCCGAGGGCCTTAAGTTGTTCTGCTGCCTTCTTAACATCCGCAGTACACTTGATAGTCAGCTTAGCATCGGCCATTATAGCAGCCCCCTTGGCGGTATATATCTATCATAGACAGACTCCAGGGTATCCAGAGCTTCTATGTAGGGGAGGGGCATCTCTGCCCATCCCTTATCGTGGTATGGAAGCCCGAAGCGCTTGTATCGGCGGAAGGCAACAAGGCATGCGTACGCTTCCTTGCTTGCATAGGCTTCTCGTATCTCCCTTCCGGTAGTCCATATACCTATCTTCTCGATATATATATCCCTATCTTCAGGATAATCTCCGTCTCTCCCCTCGAGCTCGCAGCTGGAGAGGAGAGTTATCAGTTTTTTAGACGCGCGTTCAGCTGCGCCGAGTCTCCGATCGCCTTGACCATCACAACCTGCAGCCCCATTGTCCCGGGGCACTCGATGAAGTCATCGATTGTGCTGAAGCCGTCGACTGAAAGAAGGAACCTCTTCAGAAAGCTTGTGTTACTGCCTCCTTCTTCTGCGAGCTCCTCGTAGTCTCTGGATGTAGGGACGCGGAAGGTGAAGTTAATCTCGTCGTTCTCGTTAATGAGAGCTGTCAATGTCTTCTTAGTTTCCCAGATCATCATTACCTCTCATTACGCGGACGCCGTCATGCCTGTAACAGTCAACGCGCCGGTGCCCTGGAAGTTAATGCTGAGACTTGTCTTCTCGCCCTTGGTCGCATTAATGCCCGCACTCGTCACCTTGATCTTGCCGGTAAAGCTGACTTCCTTACCGATCTTGAAGGTACACTCGAGCTCGGTATCCGTGCCTGTAATAAGGTCGTCTATAAGCGCCTTATGCTCTGACGAGTCTATAACAACCGCATTAGCTGATCCGCTCCATCCCTTGATTGTCGACATGTACTCCTTCCAGCTGACGCCGAGCGGGGTTATCTCTGCACTGTCATGATCAATATTGAGATTGAAAGAGTCTATATATCCGACAGCCTTGCTCCCGATCGAGAAAGAGCCGTCACATCCTGACTGCTTAGCCATACCATTCTCCTTAGATTATAAGAATCTTCTTCTTACTCATCCCATCGTCAAGACACATCACGTGACGGCAGGATGGACATATCTGCGACTCCGTCTTGTAAGTCTTACCACAATACGGACAATACCACTTCCTAGCCTTACTCATTCTCAACCTCCACAGTCATCTCAGAATAAACGAACCAACATTGATTGAGTTCACTTCCGGATATCGTCGAGGAATCGACAATATCGTAGACGAGCCCTCCGAGATGGCAGTCGTTACGATAGATGTCCTCTAAGATGTCCTCGTAGGCGTCGCCGTACTCTTCTGCCTGCTGCGGGGTAGTTCCTGTGAGAGCTATTCCGAGAGTGAAGTCGTATCTCGAGAAGAAAGCCTCAATCTCTCTGCTCTTACAAGCAAGGAAGAGACAAGGGTAGGCCTGCGCGTACTCTGCACTCGCAGTCTGACCTGTCTCTATCGCTCTGAGAAGAGGAATGCTCTCCTCTTCCGCTCGGGCGTTGATAGCCGAGAAGAGATACTCGCTTATTCTCTCAACAAGTTCTCTCTTCTTCATTCTCCTACCTTCTCCCTGAGCATCTTCGCAAGCCCCTTCTCGAACATCCAGTTAAGATCATCCTTGCACTTCTGCGACCCCTTCCACTGTCTCCACGCTTTCTGCATGAACTTCTCGTTGCCTGTCGCTCGTAGATTCTTGAAGAGGTAATTGAGGGCATACCGCCCGTGATAGAGCGATATATTACGCTGCCGTGTCCACCTGTTACGAGGCTTCGGAGTGTACGCCGCTACCATATCTCGATGATGCCATCCACGCTCGAGATACTTCATCCAGCTATCCCTCGAGCCTTCCGGGCTTGAGACGTTCATCGCCTGTCCGCTCAGCCAGTTGTTCTTGACGAACTGGGCGAAGCTCGTGGACATACCTACAGATACACCTTCCGCATCCGTAGTATTACCGAGAGCCGCCTGTGCCCAGCCCGTCATCCTCGAGAGTGAGATTCTAGTCTCGAACACTTCTGCCAGTACCAGGACATTGGTATCGACTCTGTACGCCATTAGAACACCTGCCTCTTATACCGCATAAGCGTGTTCTTGACGATGAGAGGGAGCTCCATCTGCTCTATCTGTACCGTCCCGAGGTCTGTAGAGCGAGAGCTCTCACCGACCGCGTTGGAGTTAAGATTCTTAGCCCAGTACTGCACACAGTACATAATGGCGAGCTTGAGGCTCTCGTACTTGGAGACCGCGCTGAAGCCGACAGAGTAAGATACGGTTATCTCATCCTCAGTATCGACCTTGATGCTCTCAGTCCGAGGGTTATATGAGTAAGATATATCAGTGCCTCCGCTTGTCACGCTCGTAATCTCCTTGACCGGCCGATAAGAGAGCTGGTAGAAGGTTGCTCCCTGATGAGTCTCCTCATAGTCGCCCTCCAGAGTGAGGCCAGCGAAGGCAAGACACTCCTCCTCAGCCACTGTCAAGAGCCACTCATACTGCTCTCTGTTGTTACCGGCGGTGACGTTGACGACGCCGCCCTTCCGCTTAAGATCATCAAGTGTGACAAGCATGCAGCACCACTCCCTTACTTAGAGACAATCACGCTGAAAGCTTCCGGCTGCGTAACCTTACCATCAGCTCTTACTGTTGCCTTAACGCCCGTCATGTCAGAAGCCTGATAGAGCTGATCAAGCAGCATGATATCCATCTCTTCTCTCATACCGAGAGCGTAGTACTGGAAGTTTCCGGCAACAAACATTACCTTGCCTGTTGCGAGAGTCGGCATCTGATCCGAGATCTTGACCGGGTGTCCCTTGATGCGAGTGAGCTCCTCGCCCTGAGGGAAGAGGTAGTTGCCGCTTCCGTCCTTGAAGTCATGGATCATGTCCGCAATCTCCTGCGAGCAGACAATAGTACATCCTGCAGCATATCCGCCGAGGAGGGTGAGAGCCTTCTTGACTTCTGCCCATGTGATAACAAGGGTTGTTGCAGATGTCTGACTCTTGATGCCTGTTGTCTTAGCAACACCTGTAATGCAGTTAGTTGCACTTGCGCCGGTCGTGACACCCTCACCGAAGAGAATCTCGTGATCGAGCTTATTAGAGATTGCACGTGCAATAGTGTCCTCTACATAGCCGACGAGATCGAAGCTGACGTCAGCGATAGCCTCGTTGCTGATCTTGCCGATACAAGCGAGCTTCTTAGCCGAGAGAAGGACTGTGCCTGTTGTGGCATTGCTCTCTCCGATTGTGCCGCCCTCTGTCACATAGTCTACAGTCGGAAGGCCGCTCTCGACAGGGAGTGCCAGGTCGCTGATAAGCTTGTGATAGTCACAGAGCCCTACGATGTTGGCAAACTGTCCGACCTTCTTAGTAACACCTGCGAACATCTCGCGGGGAAGTGCACCGGAGAAGTTGCCACCGGTTGTGACTGCCTCGATGAATCTCTTGCAGTACTTCTCGGACTCCGAGAGTTCTTCCGGTCCTGTCTTGGTTGTCGGAGGAACCAGATTCTTGTCGCACTTCTCGAGCTGCGCTTCGAGGTCTGCTCTGTACCTGGAGAGCGAGTTGAGCTTATCAACATCTTCCTCGCGTGATTCTGTGAGGACTTTCTCGAAGATCTTGTCCTCGGCTTCCTTGGTCTTCTGAAGTCTTTCTTCTAGCTCTTTCCTGTTCATTATTCTATCTCCTATATCTACTAACGATACCCTTGATCATGCGCGACCTTGCCTCGGACTTCTCGCTGCAATCAGCGACGGGCACCCCCTCGTCCTCATCATCGTCGTCCTCATTATCGAGTTCGTCTGTATTATCCCCATCTGCATCCTCATAGGATGCATACACAAGCCCCGCCGGCATTGTCACGAAGTCTACTATCCTCACGACTTCGTAAGTCTCGGGGTCGATAGTCTTGCCGTCAGGCAGATATGAGCCGTAGCCGACGCTTGAGACGCCTATTGCGACGCCCTTCTGTATAAGCTCCGCGAGTCTGTCCTCGTAGTCTTTCTCTTCAGCAAGGAACTCGAGATCACACTTGAGCGTGCCGTCCTCGACTCTAAGATTCTTGGCGACAGCCCGGGCATTAAGATACTCCAGTCCGTTGCAAAAGTCTGCGAAGTGGCCGTCATTGACAACGGTCACAGGCTTCTCGGATATAAGCCTGTCTGCGAGCTCAGCAGGGTAGATACGACCGTTCAGATTCTCCTCGCCGAGCTTCCAGATATCACATGTCCACTTACGGCCCTTAGTCCCCTCGCCGGCACTCTCACTAAGATTGCCGATCCTGTGCAATGTCGCAGACTCCGTTATCAGCGAGAGCTTCCTGCCTTCTCTAAGTATACTTGTCGGATACCCCTTCATAGGCACTCCTTTACAATACGTCTGTCCCCTTTGTAGAAGGGAGGGTTGCGGTACTTCTTGCCCCCGACGACGAAGTATCCATCCACAGGGCTTATACCATCAACTGTAATCTTAACGCTTCTGTCACTCGCGTGCTTAACGAGTAGTGCATTAAGGGCTCTGTACGCCTCATTCTCTGTGTTACCTCCGCTCTCCATGCGTCTCGAGAGCTGCTGCTCATACTCTCCTACCCACTTCTTGTCCGAGACGCCGAGCGCGGCCGCCACCGGAGCGATACTCTGCCTTGACTTGATAAGCTGCTCCAGAATCTTTAGATGAGTGTCATATGACTCACTCTTCTCGGGCTGAGGCTCCGTATTATCGGCGCTGGCGTCTTTAGTGAAGGCCCCCCTCTCGATGTCCGCGATGTTAGCAAAGCCGCTCTGGAAGTAGTGGACATCCCCCTCCGGCCCGATAGGCTCAAGATCCTCGAGCGCTCGCACCTCATTAACAGAGTACACCCCATGCGTGAGCATTGCTGTGTACCATGCCTGCCTCGTCGCGTGGTCGCCCCGCATCAGCGACTGGAGATCAAACTTGACATACTCGTAGTCCTGGCAGACATCCATCTTCAGGGCCATCTCCCAGGTCTTGCAGATAGGCTGTAAGCACTCCTGTACAAGCTGTATCGCCTGCTGCTCTGCTGTGCCGTATCCGCCTGATGTGTCGCCCAGATAGCACTTGGGCACATGGAACCGCCTCGATACTTCCGCGACATCCCAGTTCTGCGCCTCGATGAGCTTACTTATAGACTCCCCGTCTGCCTTGATAGGATCCACCGTGATGTTGTCCGGGAGCACGATATTCCTGTACTTGCGCGAGTTGTCGAAGACTTCCTTGATCTCTTCTCTGAGATTATTGTACGTGCTCTGCGGCACTTTAATGAACTTGCCCAGGACGGAGCCCCCATCATAGTACTCTGACTGCAGCTGCTTGGCCTTCTCGCTCAGCTCTATGCCGTCGCGGGCATAGTCGAGTGGCGAGAGTGTATCATCATACGACACAGGTACACCTCTTATGATGAGCAGGTCCTCTCTCCTGTATGTCTTGCTGCCATTAAGTCCTGCGATTGTGAAGAGCTGCTCTCCGTTGTCCCATCGAGTAGTCACACAGCTCGGAGAGACAGGATACATGGCTACGACAATGCCGTTAGAGGCTCTCTCGAGAATTGCGATTGCCTGTCCCGGAAGAAGGTAGTTAAGGCACATTATCGAGAAGAAGTCGTGATGTCCCATGTATGGATTAGGCGCTTGCAGGAGATTGTAGAGCATCCTGTCTCGCGACATGGTCGTGCTGGAGCCGTCCCTCTTCTCTATGTGCGGCGTAAGGGGCAGGGTAGCAATCTTAGAACATATCAGAGTTACACAGCTCCAGAAAGCACTGTTCTTGAAGCAGTCTGCACCGTGACCATAGACAGGTCTGAGGCGCGATGCTGCTCCAATAGGCATCGTCACCTTCTTCTCTTCTTTCTTTCCGAACTTGAAAACATCAAAGAAGCCCATCAGCTCCTCCTTATCACCAGAACATCAGACTGCCTGGCTGCAAGCTAGTCTTATCCTCAGCTCCGTGGACGTCAGCGCAGTCATACGCCATAATCGACGTGATAACGCCGTCTATACGCTTCGTGTGCTTATCCGCCTTCACGAGCTTGTAGTTATCTGAGCTGTCTATCTTGGCCTCGCAGCAGTCCATCATCCAATCCATAATCGGATTGCCGAGCGCCGACACCTCTCCGGAGAGATATGCCCGCTCGAACTTCTTAGTCGCCTGGCACATAGACTTAAGCCCCTGGGAGAACTCATATACGCAGTCGCTGAACCACGCCGGCATCCTCACCTCAAGCTCGTCAATAGCCCATCTATCTACAGCTATATACTGTACATCATATTGCTCTCTGAAGTCGTTCAAGTAGTCACGCACATAGTCATAGTCTACAACGTCACCGGGTGTAGCTGTCACAAGGCCGTCAGACACCCACTGACGTAGCGGTATCCCGCAGACTCTTGCTATTGCATCTACCTGCCCCTCACTGATCCAGTAGTGCTGCAGTAGCACATGCCCCCGGTCTGTTATAATGTCTGCGGTGAACGACGTGAAGTCATAGACAGAGGAGAGGTCCAGACCGCAATAGCACTTCTCGCCTCTGAGCGACGAGGGGTCCACCTTCCACTTGCACTTCTCCTCCCATATAGGCATCTTGGCCCATCTTGTCGTACCTCGTACCCACATATTCAAGTTCTTGGTCTTGAAGGTTACCATATCGGCAGCAGATAGCCGAGCGCGGTTGTACTTGGCCCTGAACTTCTCCTCATCCACGCTCCGCCCGAGGTTAGGATTAGCCTTATACCAGGTGTCCTCACTTCCGGGATTATCGCCCTCGTCCGCATGGTATATCGATATGAAGTACCTGTCGTCCTGGGCTTCTCCAGAGAGGATCTTCTCGCACTTGACGAACTCCTCATGACAGGGCCCGGTAAGGGAAGTGCCGGCTGTCGTAATCCTTAAGAGAAGGGCCTGCTGGTCAGAGACATTACCGGAGCTGATCGAGTCTACCAGCTCATTGGTCTTGTGCTGATGATACTCATCGATGATAGTGAGGTATGCGAGCTTGCCATCCTTAGGGGCTGCCGCTATAGCCTTGATCTGGGACTGGTTGAACTCAATGATCTTATTGTTCTTCGAGTTGGCGACCTTGAAGTTCTTGTGCTTAGCAAGCTGCATCTCTTCTGCAGCCCTTCTGAAGGTCTCCTCTGCCTGGTCAAGAGAGGTCGCGGCTATAAAGCAACTGACGCCCTTAATCTCTCCGAAGGCACAGTAGTCAATAAGGCCTCCCATCCATGTACTCTTCCCGTTCTTGCGGGGGACCTCAATATAGCCCTCGAGGAAGCGCCTCTGCCCGGTCTCGTCAATCCAGCCGAAGATGAGCATAGTGTCGTACACCTGCCATGGCGCGAGGATGAACCGGCTTCCTCTCTTAGGCCCGAGAGGGAAGCGGAGATTGACAGCCATCCACACAAGAGGGCGCAGTGCTGCATCCCAGTCCCAGTGATAGCCATCCACACCCTCATTGAGATCGCGCTCCTGTCGCTGCACTTTCAGCATTTCGTCTCTGGACGCTATCCGCGCCCCGCTGAGCACAGAATCCCTGTAGCTCTTATAGTCTTCGAGATAGCCCTCCTTGATAGTATCAATGACCTTCTTACTGCATGCCATCAGCGGTTAGCGAACTCCTGCATAATCTCTGCGTCTTCCTTCTTCTCTCTCACAGCTGCCGTCTCGAGCTTCATAGCGTGACGCGCCTTCTGCGTCGCTCCGTACTTCTCGACTATCGCGATGTACATCTTGAGATATCTCACAGCATCGTCACCCTCGTCGAGCTCGAGAGAGTGCAGATAGCGCGCGTAGATCTCGCATCCGGCCTCGATAATCGGCACATCAATCTGCTTGATAACTCCGTCACTTATGAGCACCGGCATGATCCGGTCCCAGTGAGTTCTTGCTTCTCCGGTCAGATAAGTCTCTGGTACTCTATCTAGTGTCTTGCTCTTCTTCCTAGCCATAATTACGCTGTATCTTGTGTGTGGGAAAGTCCTAAACTAAGCCCGGTCGTGCCTTCCTGTTTAAAAAAACGCCCCCACCCCCTCCTTTCTAACCCTGATTATCGTCTGTCTGGCCGCTGCTGAGAATCTGCTTAGCCAGAAAGTACTCTTCTCTCATCTTCTTGTCGGCCGTGGCGCCCTTCTTAGCATTGCAACTCGCGCAGAGAGCCTGGTAGTTATCCTCGTCGTAGTCGAAGCTGCCATATGCATCCATCATCATGTCTGCCGTGGCCGTCTTATGGTCACACACGGTAGCAGGAGCTCCGCACATAGCGCAGACCGGATGAGACAGTAAGTATCTCTGAGCGAACTGTCTCCACTTCCAGTCATATCCTCGCTGCTGCGCAGAGCCACGCCGCTGGTCATACTTCCTGTCGGCATCCTTCTTCGATATCTTGTTGCCATCGGCGTCATAGTACCATGGATGCTTCCGCTTGAACTCTGCATAACACGAGTCGCAGTAGCCGTTAGCGTTAGTGTGCAGGTTAGGGCATCCATAGGCCTTGCATCTCTTCTTGCGTCTAGTTGCCATATCCCAGTCTGTCGTCTCCCTTAAGCTCGTACTTCTCGACATCATAGTCAGAGCAAGCATAGTCTACATACATCTGCTTCCCGGGAAGGATGCCACTCTCGCTCCTTAGAGCCTTCATTATCGCCCGCCTGTCGACGCCTATATACATCTCGGCCTCTGTCGCACTGTTGAAGAATCGATTCTCATGCCCGTCAAGACATATGATGACAATCGGTATCTGCTTTCCCTTCATAACAATATCTATCTTAATGCTGTCCGTGTTGCTAAAAAAGAGAGGCATGCAAGATATTTTAATTTTCTGCAGCCCAGCTCCGCCGGCTCACTAGGTCATTGAATGTCCGCTCTATCATGGTGTCGCCAGGAGCGACTGTGTCTCTTATCGCCTGTACGTTAACGCACGTGACGATGAGTATCAGTACTATGACAATCAGCAGAATGTTCTTCATAGCTTCAACGCGCCTCCCGCGAACAATACCTGATGCGGAGACTTCTCGTCCCAGTCCACATCTTCGTAGCCAACGTCGAGCGAGATAGATGCGCTCTCGAGCCAGTGATTGATGTCGCGCTCTCCGCTGTAATACTCAACGAGGATACAGTCATCGGCGAGTTCGACTCTGATGTCGTCCTTACAATAGGAGAGAAAGTAGAAGCTCTCTCTCCTCTGCCAGCCGTGCTCTACAAGTAAGCGCTCGAGATCTGTCTTAGTTATCATGCTGCTCTCCTTGCCTGGCTGCCTCATCTGCTCTCTTGAGCTCCTTGATCTGCTCGCGGAAGGACTGCAGCTCGGTGCTGACTCTGCTCTCGACTATCTGCTGCCGTGCTGACAGTGAGCTCTGATCCTTGATGAGCATGATTACAAGAGCGACCATCAGCCCGACCATGACGATCATTGCACATAGTGCTACTGTGTACATATCTATCATCCCTGTGCCTCCTTGACCATCTCGGCAACCTTGAAGGCATCCTCCTGCACTTGTACTTGCCTGCCGTCAATGCTCAGCATGGCGGGCTTGCCCTTGGCCCCGCCGAACTGAACAATATGGTCGATGTTGATATAGACAGCTTGTGTCATATTGGACTCCGACATCTTATGTACTGCGATATATCCCTTCATACCTTACCTCCTCTCTCTATCTCGTCCAGCTTCTGTATCAGCCGTCCGTATGCGTGTATCTCGCCACTGAGCTTGCAGGAGGAATCGGGGTCATACAGAACCTCATCCCTCTCCCTCACTGCCTTGGCGTAGTGCTCCTTGGCCCATCGGCGAAGCTTCTCGATGTCTACCTTCAAGGTGATGGAATCAGCCACCACCTTTTCAACTGCGTCTTTCTCTGTCATGAGTAGCTCCCTGTTAATTCCCCTACAATCTTGAATGTGTCGTACTCGTCGGCTTTCACGTCCTCTAGTTTTGCAGTGAAGTCAAAATTCCCAAATTCAAAGCCGAAGGATATAGTCTCATCCGTGACAACTATCTCGTCATGTTTGCCATCTGTGCCGAGGATAGTTTCCTTCTCATCCTTGGTGATGATGTAGCACCCTTGAACTATGAGCACTCTCTCTGCTTCTCTTCTTGTCATGTATCAGCCTCCTCTGACTATTCTCTCAATGTCCTCGAGGTCTTCTTCGTCTAAACACCCGAGACACTTCTCACTTCCCCACGGGGCGACACACCGCCAGTCGTCGACGCCAGCTCGGAAGTAAGGGCAATCAGACTCGCACGCCGTGTCATAGTAGCGTGCGAAGAAGTCGACGGCTTCTTTCAATGTAAGGTCCTTCATCTGTACTCCTCCGGGATTAAGTTCAATTTAAGCTGACAAGGCAGAGCGTCTGTATGTATCAAGCATTGCCATGAGCCTTTAAAACTACACCCGCTGCATTCGGCTTCGCCTAACTCGAAGCGATCCGCACACTCTTCTCTTGCCCTCTTCAGCTCTTCATAGAGACTCTTCTTGCCTTCGGCTTCACTGATGAGGTCTAATACCTTATCGACAGTCCCAGTTACAAAGTATAATTTCTCGCCGACATCGATAGCGGTATGTTCTCCCACAGGGTAGACTGCTTTAACTTCTGACACTCTGAATGCCACGTCTACTTCGTCAGCTCCGTGTAATTTAATCCAATCTTTCATACTTTACCCCTCAAACTTCTCTACGTTCTTAATGTTGACCACGCTCGTCGCATTCTGGTGCATGACTGTTCTGCTCCTGTGGTCGATTGTCATGTCACCCTTGATGACTCCTGCTGCTATACCGCTACCACTGCACTTGACAGAGACTGACGGCTCATCCCCTACGGCTTCCGCTATCATCTCCAAAATGCTTCTCATCGGTACACTCAGCCTGTACCGCTCGCCATTCACCGTCTCGATATACTTGCCGTCCTCTCTCATATACACCGCCACGATACTGTTGACGTTGATGTAGATAGGCGATAAGTATATGTTTCCGCCTACCCAATCTGCCGGGATTGAAATGAATCCTTTCATACCTCTTTGTCTCCTTGCTCAATAACTTTCTTCACGTCCTCAAGAGCCTTTCTGTACCCTGCCCAGTAAGAATGCAGTGCGTCTGTATATCCGAGGGATCTCACTGTACGGATCGCCCCGCTTATCATCTTGATGACTGCTATCTTGTCTTCTGCTGTAAGATCCATGCTAGTCCTCCTTACCGTATATCATGATGGCCTTATACGGCTTATCGTCTCTTGTGCAGAGGCATGTCTCAACTCTCGGTGTCTGTCCGTCGCCATCGCAGTCCATTGCATACACCTCGGCCTCGAGGCCCTTACCGAAGCTCCACGCCTCGTCCTTCAATTTCTCAATGAGTTCTGCTACTGTCATTCCTTTATCTCCTCGTCCCTCAAGTCTATTGTCCACGTCTCCGTGTTGCTCACATGTACCAATATCTTCCCATCCTCAAGCTCACAATCTCGATAGGGGAACTTGCCCCAGTAGCCATCGAAGTCGCTCTTGTCTATGTGGTAGACGAAGTAAGGGCTAGCACATATCACCATCGCCCTCTTGCCTTTCTCCCACCTCATTGTTGTCCTCTTCCAGCCATAGAAGGACAGCATGAGAAGTAGATCTTCTTCTTTAATCATTCCTTCACCTCGGCTTCAGAATCCAGGAGTTCACAGAACCTTCTAGCGCAGCGGAGAGCAGACGCAATCGTGAACGCGTTCTCCTTCACATGCGAGATACTATCCTTGTGCCTGTTGCGCAACTCTCCATAGATGGCTGTCCATCCCCTGATGAGTCTTGCCTGCAGATATGATATCGGGACGAGATCGAGGATGTCGCTTATCTCCTTGAGCTCGGCCTTCGTGAGCTGGATAGTGCCATTGAGCCCACAGTGCGCCTTATCGGCAGATATAGTGACAAGAGTTCCGGATGTACAGATCTTGTGAGAGTACCATGTCCCGTCATGATGATCCGCGGGGCTCTCGTAGACGATTGCACTTGTCTCGTCGATTCTCTCTGCTATCTCGAGATGCCAGTATGTCTCAAGATCTCTCTTGTAATCACCGGAGGCAAGCTCTTCCAGCTCCCTCCATATAGCTTCTAGCGCTCTTCTCTGCACTTCCTTCTGATTGACGTTAATCCAGTCTCTCCCATTCTCATCTCTGACGATTCTTACTGTATCCATCTCGCTTCCTCCTTATATTGCCTGCGTCTGGAACAGGGTTGCGGCTGCACCCTGTTGCGTTCTGTCGAAGAGTATCTTCCCACCCTTGCACCTGGGCAGCGGAATAAGCTCCCCCTTCTCGATTGCCTTGTATATCTTTCTCCTGGGGACCCCGAGCGATGAGGCAAGCTCATCTGCAGTAACGCCGTCGCGGGGCTGCGCCAGACCAAAGAGAGATGCGCTCGGAGATGCAGGGTAGAGTAGTGCCCCTATCTCATCTATGAGCTTCTTCTTATCGGCCTTCCGGACCTTAAGGGCCGATATCTCATCCTCAAGCACAGATATCTGCCCTGTCAGATCCCTTATCGAGTCCTCTGCCGAAGATCTAAGCCCCTCCAGTATCCTCACGATATCAGGATGGAGAGAATTAGCCTTCTCGACCTCGAGAGCAAGCTGAGGCTGCTCTTCTGTTTCTTGCGGCACAATCTCCTCAACAGTCATGTCTGCAAGGTCGTCCATGCACTCGGGAGCAACGACTGCCTTATACGCCTTGTATGCCTTCTGATACTCGCCTCTGGCGTCCCACCACTTGCTGCGGTAAGGGCAGTCGAGAGCCTTCTTGGAATAATCGGCCCATGCGGATGAGAATGTAGCATACTCTCTGTCTTCCTCTTCCTGATACTCATCCTTGTTGTGATAGTGTTCCTCATGGATCGTGCACTTAAGAGCGTCTGCGTACAGGTGGAGTGTATAGGCCCCGCCGTAGTCCGTGTTATCCTCTGCGTAGAACTTGTTGATCTCTGTCATTTTCTGTCTCCTTAGAATGGTGCCTCTTCTCTTGATGCATACTCGGCAGCGAGAGCCTCATCCTCGGGCGACAACGCCCCGCTCTGCTGTGCTCTCTGCGGTCTTGTCTTCCTCTGTCCCTGCGGCTGCGCATTCTGCTGTCTCTGCTGTGCCTTTTGAGGCTGCGCCGGATACAGTCCCTCGCTTGTCCTCTCGAGTGGCAGCTGCACAACACGCGTCGACTCGACATCTATCTTGTCTTCCCAGGAGCCCGTGGCGCTGTTCTTGATGGCTCCCTTCTCACCCCACACCTCTACGATGTCGCCAGGATAGATATCGACCTTTCTGTATACGATGCAGTTGATTGTGTTGAGCTTCTGCCCGTCCTTGCACTTGCTGAGCCAATCGAGTTTGAAAACCGTCTTCCAATACTTGGTCTCACCCTTAGGCTCGTATTCCATCACTTCCCACGCTCTTCCGATATAATGCGCGTTAATCATGCTCTTTCATCTCCTTCTTAAGTTTCAGATATTCCCTGTATTTCTCCGCTCTCTCTTTCCTCGTGTATTGCACGCTACAATACTGGTATCTGAGATTGACCAGCCTCACGGTCTCCGAGTCGATCAGTCTGTATCCTTGCATCTGTATACCTCCCTTCTGACTTCACCGCCCCGCGTCTTTATCTCCCCCAGGGAGAAGTGGCTCTCTATATGAGCATCGAAAATCTTGGTCGCGTTGCTCATCGTCCCCGTGTCGAGAGGCTCGATGTATTTGCTACCATTAGCGAAGTGCATTATCCCTACGTACACTATCTTCCTCCTTGCATTGCCTCTTGTACTCTCTCAGCAGCCACAGGGCATAACCCTTGCGGATATTGAGCTTCCGTCTTGCCCATCGGGGCTTAGACTTGTCTGCGGTCTGTCTATCAAGCTTGGCGCATTCGCACTTGATAAACCCCTCAAGTGTCTTCTTCATAGTTCCTCCTTAGATTGAGATTCCTAGTACTTCTGCGTCTCGCTGCCTCTTAGCTACAAGCGAGCTCTCCTTCTTGGAGAGCGACTTCCGCTCGTCCATGAGCGCCTTCTCCTGAGAGAGAAGCTTGCCCCTCTGTATGTCGAGCTTGTCGAGCTCCTTGTCTATCTTGTACTTCCTGTCAGCAATAGCGAGAATTGCGCGGTTAGTCATATCCCACTCTGCCTCGGGAGTAAGCCTGGTGCTTTTCTTAGCCATCAGCGAGTCTCCTTGTTATTACGAATGCTATAGCAAGTGTTATCGGCTTGTTATAACTATATAGATATAGATATAGACAAAGATATAAAGTATTAGCTAAGAAGAGGATGATATAAGTAAGTACTCTATAGTGGTGTGTATAATCGTGCATATTAGTAGTCCTCTTCTGTATCCTTAGGCCATCTTGTAGCCATACCTCTCCGTCCTGCTTCTGACCTCTTAGCCTGTAGAGCTTCCATCTCGATCAGCTCTGTTCTTCTTCTGAGGGAGTAGTAGCACTTGGTGTCGTCTACCTTCTCCTCTTGCAGGAAGCCATTGCCCAGGCAGTAGACGATCATAGCTTTGATACTTGCTGTATCTGTCATCAGGAGCCCCGCTATGTAGCCCAGGCATGTCTCTGGTATTGCGTATCTATAAGCCTTGTAGTGGATCATCTGAGCGCAGAAGCCGAGATAATCCAGGACCATAGCCTTGTCCTTGGTTGCAAGCATGATCTGTATGTCCGGATCGAGAAGGAAGTCACAGTCCAGTCTCATGAAGGGCTTCTTGAGTTTCATTTGCTGAGCTCCTCCCTTACCTCGAGAGAGCAGAGAACCCAGGGCTCTGTATCGTACCACTTGTTGACAGAGAGACGGGTCACGCACTTGTCGTCTTTTATAATCCCTCCCTGGGTTAGAGCATCAAGCCAGAGCTTAGCGATGTTGTCTATATCGGGCTTAGTTTGTGGAAGCTTCTTGTACTCCCTGATCATCTCGAGATTAGCCTTGGTTGTTGTCTGAGGCACTCCGTACCAGACTGAGATATCTATGCTGTAGCCCATGTTGCCGGGCTCAAGAGGAAGCTTGACTCCCTTCTCGAGTGCTGCCTCTCTGAAGAGGTGTGATATCTTCTTCTTGTTGGCGGTATTCTTCTCGTTATCGAAGCGGATACCCTTAGCCGTCTGTCTGGAGCGGTCTAATGCCTGGATAGGGCCGTTAAGTCTAACGCAGAGTTTCACTTGCTTGCCCTCCATTCCATCTCTTCCGGGGTATACTCAACAAATTCCCTGTCGATGATAGCCCAGGTCTCGACTGTTTTTTTCTCTGGTCTCTTCTTGCTAATTAGCATCGCCGCAGCTATTGCAGTAATGGCGATCATGACGGATAATAACGACTGTAGTAATGTACACATACATACTCCTCCGAGCTGACTCTCTCTCTTTGGTCAGCTCTTTTTTTGCAAACTGAAATTGTGCTCTCTCTCCTCGAGTGGGATCTTGTCCCAGGAGATATACTCCTCGAGATCCCACTTACACTTCCGCCCTGGATACGCTGACTTACCGTAGCGGGGCAGAAGATAAGCCTTGGACGTCCTGAGCACCCTGGGCGATACACCCTTGAGCTCCGCGATATCCGCAACAGTTATGTAGCGGGGCGCCCTTACCTTCTGCAACATGCTCAATATGAGGTCCTCAAGCCTCTGGATATCTTCCTTAGTTGCAGGGAGAGACTCTTCTCTCATAGCCTTCCTCCTTCCTGGTAGACAGCGCCTCTCTGAGCGTCTTATCGATATATCCGGTGACGGTATATCCCTCGGTCTTAGCCAGGGCTCTGAGCTCATCACGCTCGCTCTGCGTAAGAGCTGTTCTGAACCATCCCTGCCGAGGTCTTAGAGATTCTCCCATCGATATGCCTCCTTGTGTGACACCTTGTCACTTGACGCTACTACTCTAAGCGACACTATGTCACTCTGTCAACACTTTTGTTGATGAATTGTCAATAATTGTTCACAATCTCCTCACTAGACAGGAGAGATAGGATGGATAAGAAGTTTTGGCAGCGAGTAGACGCGCTGCAAGTTAACCGGGGCATAAGCACCAAGGAGCTTGCTTCAGATATCGGGGTGAGCTATGACGTTATAAGGCAGCAGAAGTACCGCGAGCAGAGCCCTAAGGCAGAAGTGATCGTAGATATAGCGGAGTGCTTGCATACATCTACGGACTACCTCCTTAGAGGCAAGCCGGATGGCTGCATCTCTGCAGAGGCTCGTTATGTAGACGAGCACCCGGAAGCCAGAGTGCTCATAGCGCAGCTCATGAAGGATCCGGCCCTTCTTCAAGCTCTGGCCCTGGTTATCAGGAGCGCGCAGCAGACTCTGAGCAGAGTAGACTGACAAGGCTGCACAATCTCGCGATTCTTGATATCGAGGTATAGCCATAACTCTGCATCTCTGCGATACTGTTGTCGTAGATTTGTTGAAGTGACTAGGTTAGTGCCTCTCTGTTTTTGGCCATGATTGCCTTCCTCCTTTGCAGAGAGGGCATTTTTTTGACCGCAAAAGCAAAAAAGAGGGCCGATGTCTTATGCCGCGTTCCGAGAAGACACCAGCCCTGATGTGCAAAGTTCCTAAGATGAGTATATCCCTGGGCAAGTAATAACGCAAGTATAAGTTCTATATAACAATTGTTATAACATACCTATATCGGAATATTATATGCTATTTTCTTATTGCTTAACCGGCGGGGCTGGGTTAGTATACTAGAGGATTCTTACACAATCCCCCGCAACCTTTGCCCCTTATCCACAGGGGCATTTTCTATGCCTCTTTTTCAAAAAAGCCTCTTATGAGCGGAGCTGCCTTATCCTGGTTAATGCTGCCACTCTGTGCTGCGACCTGAGCAATGCGCTGCATCTTATCGCGGTTATCATAAGTCTCTTGCATATGCCCTCCGGCATGTCCCATAAGGTCAGCAAGCACACTCTCAGGGATAGTGCCCTTATTGAGTGTCCCGAAAGTGTGCCTGATACAGTATTGTGGGAGACGCGCAGCATCTTCAAGGCCGAGCGAGAGGCAAGTTGTTTTGAACCTGTCATTAGCTGTGCTTACAGCTACGTAGTTGTGCAGCCAGATGAAGAGAGGTCCGTCTTCTGGGAGACATCGCTCCTTCTGCAACCTTCTGATCAGCTCCGCACTTACAGGATCTATGTATCCTGTACGTGTCTTATATCCGCTGTTAGATGTCTTGACCCTCTCTACGAGCGTTCTGGAGCATGACGGCACAGAGTGAGATATATCGACTATGGTCTTATCTCCTACTATGTATAAGTCGCTTCCTTGTATGCCCTTAACCTCACCAGGGCGGAATCCTGTAGATAGCATCACAGAGAAGTATGCAGCGAAGAAGACTCCATCCCATACCTCTACACGCCTATCCGCGGATGCTAGCACGTCTACAGCCCCGCCTGTATATACTATCGGGAAGAGTGTCTCTCTCTCGTACTTAGTGAGCGCCCTTATCTCTCTTACAGGCTTACGCACCGGGAGAGCAAGATAGTCCTTAGAGCATGGATTGTAGTCGATGATATGCAGCTGACATGCTTGCCTTATTATAAGGCTTAAGGTATCTACCAGCGAGAGCTTATAAGCGCTTGAGAGCTCTTCCTGCCGCTTGCCCTTAAGCTGATACAGGAAGTCCTCTATCTCGAGAGAGGTTATCGCATCGAGCCGCATATTGCCGAAGAAGGGGACAAGATAATTGTCCGTATTGTGCTGCCTCTGTATGTAGTAGTTGTCACTCCTCTCGACGCCCCGCGCCCTATCCCTGTTGCGGAAGGCCGTCGCATCGTTGGTGCGAGTGAAGAACTTTTTTGCAAAATCCTTGAAATAGGGCACGCTGCCGCCTCGCCCTCTGTGCGACAGCCACTCCACAGCCCACTGATGCGCCTCGTACTCATCTCTCGTACCAGTCGAGTAGCGCTTAGCTGGAAAATCGTTGAAAATGACCTGGATATTCCTATCCTTAGGCTTGATAAGCCTGTACTCTCTCTCTTTCATAATATACTCCTACAGCCCGATTGTGACATCTATTCTGCGCTTGCGAAACACACACAGACACACTTATAGACACAATTATGGACACAGTTGTAAAAAGCATCCTCAATAAGCTCTTATACTACAGCACATTATAACACAGGTGTAATATTGTCATGAAGAAGTTTTTTTTCACTCAATATGCCCTAGATAGGTGCTCTAGCGTAC
>CAVACS010000016.1:0-26072 GCA_963587105.1 Anaerovoracaceae bacterium
GGATACGATTGCGTCGAGAAAGGCCGGGAATGTGTAGGATGTCAGCGTCTTCATCCTCAGTCCGTCGTTGCGTTTTATCTTCCTGCAGAAGCTGTATGTTATCTTCTCTTTCTTTTCCTTCTTTTTTGCTGTCATGGATTCCTCTGATTCGAACTTATAAAAAAAGATAGAGAGCATACTATAGCCAGTTTTCTTCATTTTAAGAATTTCCGAAACAATTACTATGAAAAAAGAGGTTATAGAAAGATTGAACTATCCTATCAGAAAGGATAGTTACACCTATAGAAAGGTGAAGAGGCGGCCTCAAGCCGCCCCTTCAGATCATTTTGGTTAAGTCCGGATACCTTATCAGTAGAGATAACGCTTGATCTTTAGAGTCGGAGTGCGCTCGAATGCAGTCTCCTGCAGCAGCACATCCCCGATTCTCTGGAAGGCCGAGAGATCTCTGTTGACATCCTTAATAAGCTCTTTTATATATTTCTTCGCTTCGCCGACGGCATCCTGTGCTGTCAAAGCCAGGGATTTTGCAAATGCCTTTATGTCGATCCTGACAAGCGCCGTCAGAATACCCGAATGGTTGACGACAAGCGACTCTTCGACGAACCTGTGGCGGTTGATTATGGACTCGATGTCCTCCGGATATATGTTCTCACCGCCCGAGAGAAGAATCATCGTCTTGCTTCTCCCCCTTATTCCTACTACCCCCTTCTCGTCCATTACTGCGAGGTCTCCAGTCCTGAAATAGCCGTCGGGAGTGAAGGATTCCCTGTTGAGCTCGTCGTTGTTATAGTAGCCCTTCATAACGCTCGGCCCCTTCACGACAAGTTCCCCGATTCCTTCTTCATTGGGCTCGAGAATCTTTACATCGAGTCCTTTCACGACAGTGCCTATCTTATGAAGAGAGTGCTGTCTCTTCTTCGGACCGCATGATGAGATAAGGGGACTTGTCTCTGTCAGACCGTAGCCGAGAGCGTAAGGAAAGCGTGCTTCATAGAGGAAGGCTTCTGTCTCCTTATCAAGAGGAGCGCCGCCTATGCCGAAGAATTTGAGAGAGCCTCCGAGGGCCTTCTCGATCTTAAGGCTTATCAGGCGGTAGATGACCTTACGCAGAACCGGATTTCTACAGAGCTTCTTCATTCCCTCCTTCTCGAGTGCCGGTCTTACGCTTGAGGCATATATCTTCTCGATGATAAGCGGCACAGTCATCACAATATGCGGCTTCACAGCATTGAAAGCCGGAAGAAGAACAGATGGGGACGGAGTACGGCCGAGAATGGTTATATGGCAGCCGCACATCAGTGTAAGTATGTGGCCGAGTGTGAATTCGTATACGTGGCTCATAGGGAGGATGGAGAGCACCCTGTATCCCCTTTTTACCTTTATATACGGCTTTGTTGCCTCGTCTGCAGAATAGAGGAGGTTCATGTGTGACAGCACCACCCCCTTGCTCTTACCTGTGGTTCCACTGGTGAAGATAAGGGAGGCGGTGTCGTCGAAACGGGGAATACTATTATTGAGAGCACTGTAATCGATATCTGATTCCAGAATGCTTTTCTCCTTTCCTTTTTCCGTCATTCTCTCGATATAGACGATGACGATATTCCTTTCCTCTGCCTTTACGGCGATCCTCTCCTCAAGGCGCTCGGAGACGAAAACGACTCTTGCTCCGCTCTCCTCAAGAATCTGCGAGCTCTCGCGGGACGAGAAATCCGGGAGGATCGGCACTGCGACAAGGCCGACGTTGACAATGCCGAGATAGCTCACCATCCATTCTGGTGACGAGGAGGCATATACGGCGACCCTGTCACCCTTGACAAGTCCGAGCGAAAGAAGAAAGGTCGAAACTGCGTCAGCCATCCTTTTAAGGGCGCTGTATGTCATCTCCTTTCCCGGATGAGCGTATGATGAATATGCTGTATCGAGAGAGTACTTTGAAGAGATTGTCTCGATAAACGAACGGAATGTGTATTCTGGTATGTTGATAGGTCTTTTCATTGTTCTGTTCTCTTTATTTTGACACATTCTAACTTAGTGTCAGAATAAAAAGCAAGCCTTTTCTGACGCCTTTTAAAAATTTGTCAATATAAATCAAAGAGAACGCTCTCAGTCCAGGGAGAGAAAAGCTCTCAGACACCTTCTTCCTTCCCGCGAAAGGGGCAAAAGAAAAGCCCCGTCTCCGGAGCAGAGAGAGCATGCACGAATGCCCCTTACATCCGTGCATGCAGGAAAAAGTTATCTGACTGTGAACGACACCGGCACACTCCACTCGTTACCCGCACTATCCTTTGCGGTGAGTGTTGTTTCGACAATGTCGCCACTACTGCCCTTCAGAACGATGACGAAGGAAGCGCTGCCCTCGTCACCGGAGGAGAGAGTGCGGAAGCTCTGGTTCTTTGTGAGAACCTTGAGATTGTCCGTCTCGGCAAGTGTGAGGGTGAGCCCTTTCACATCCACGTTGCCGCCGACTGTCAGCGTCGTTGTGTATTTGACCTGGGTATCTGCAGGAACTGTGTTGTCAGAGTAGTATTTCACACTGCCTTCATTCAGCGTGACGCTCTTCCAGTATGCTGTGTAAGTCCTGCTCTCGCCTTCTTCAACTGTGACTGTATCACCCTCGACTTCCTTACCTGTGCTGTCATCATACCAGCCGACGAAGACATAGGATGAATCAGGGGCTTCGGGAACGACGACGTCTGCACTCGTATCCTCAGTCGTATTCGTGTATCCCGTTACAGGATCGGAGAACGAGATGCCGCTCGAAAGTATCCCGTAGAGAACAGTGTCCGAGTAGGGCATCGTAATCTCCTCTCCGGGAGTATACAACACATCATCTTCTGTGATTCCCCATCCCTTGAGGATATTGGAATAGTAGGATGTTGCAGAAGGAAGCGTTATCGTCTCACCGGGCTTCACGGCTATCGTCTTTCTGTATGTTCTGACTCTTCCGTTTCCCTCATATGAGATATAGAGAGTGAGTGTCGGATGATAATAGCGCGAGTATTCATAGAGGAAAGCAGAGATGGCACTCTTTTCTTCCTCATCGCCGGAGGAGAGAATTCTCGAAACAAGTGTCTCTGTCTCTTCGCTTGTTATCTCGGGATACTCAAGTCCGGAGAGAAGCTCCCTGAGCTCGAGGTATTCACTGACAGACCTCTTTTCATAGGCTGTGCGGATGCTCTCCTCGAGTTTTTCCTTGTCTGACTTGTAATCGGAGATGGCGGACTCGAAGCCGCTCCTAATATCTTCAATGGATGCAGTGGAGAGATCAAGAGACGAGAAGTCCACCCCTTTTTCGTTGATACCGCTTGCAAAGAGTGCAGCGGAAATAACCAATACCGCCATTACGGCTGTGACTTTTTTCAATGTGCTCATTTTTTCACCTCATGACGGAATATTACCGCCCCCGGATGAAAAGAAAAGAGGGAGCACAGTTTAAACAGATTTCTTCATAAATGCGACAAAGAAGCTTTTCGCACCCTTCAAAAAATACGCTCAAACTTTATTTGACATCAGGTCATCTTCTCCTGCTTGACCTTGTGATCTATGACATGCCTCGACGCGAGCTCGGATACTATATCCTTTATAGATATCTCGTCCTCGACCATCAGAACCATAAGATGATATATAAGGTCCCCGATTTCGTATATTGTTTCCCTCCTGTCCTTCTCGGCCGCGGCAATGATGACCTCCGTCGTCTCCTCCCCGACCTTCTTGAGAATCTTGTCGATTCCCTTTTCAAAGAGGTATGAGGTGTAAGATCCCTCCTTCGGCTCATTCTTTCTTCCTTCGATGAGTTTATAGAGGTCCGACAGTGTAAAATCCTCAATCTCCCCGCTTATATATAAAGGATTATGAAAGCAGCTGAACGAGCCTGTATGGCAGACAGGTCCATCGCTCTCTACAACAACCTTGAGTGCATCCCTGTCGCAGTCCGCCGTAATAGATACAACCCTCTGATAGTTTCCGCTTGTCTCTCCCTTGAGCCAGAGCGTTTTTCTCGAGCGGGAATAGAAGCATACCTTTCCCTTCTCGATTGTTATTTCGAGGCTCTCCCTGTTCATGTAGCCGAGCATCAGAGTTTCACGGGTTGTATTATCGACAAGAATTGCCGGAATGAGGCCTTTTTCATCAAATTTAAGTTCATCTATATCAAAATCTATCATAGTTTGTGCTCCTTACATTTATTCCGTTTTCTCTTAGTTTTTCCTTTAGGTCTCTTATGAGGACATCCTTGTAGTGGAAGATGGAGGCCGCCAGTCCCGCATCGACCTTGTCGTTATTCTTGAAAAGGGAGATGAAGTCCTCAATGCTGCCGGCACCTCCCGAGGCAATCAGAGGAACCTCGATAATGTCGCTCACAGCCTTGAGAAGAGCTTCGTCGAAGCCCTTTCTGACGCCGTCTGTGTCAATCGAGTTGACAACAACCTCCCCCGCTCCGGCCTTCACGCCTTTTTCTATCCACTCAAGTGCATCGAGTCCCGTATTCACCCTTCCGCCTTTCGAGAAGACTCTCCAGACGCCGTCTACCCTCTTCACATCAACCGAGAGTACGACACACTGAGAGCCGTAGCGGAGTGCACCCTCCGTAATGAGAGATGGATTCTGAAGCGCACCGCTGTTGATGCTGACCTTATCGGCTCCGCTTTTGAGAACTCTCTCGAAATCTTCGATTGAAGAAATACCGCCGCCGACTGTAAGGGGAATGAATACCTTCTCCGCTGTTCTTTCGAGTATTCTGGAAAAGAGCCTGCGTCCCTCCAGAGAGGCTGTGATATCGTAAAAGACAAGCTCATCAGCGCCGTTACTGGAATAGTATGATGCTTTTTCCACAGGATCCGATACGTCACAGAGCGAGGAGAAGTTCACGCCCTTGACAACTCTGCCGTCCCTGACGTCGAGACATGGGATTATACGCTTTGTTATCATCCTTCCTCCCCGAGGGCATCCTCTAATGTGACGATTCCTTCATAATATGCCTTCCCGATAATGCATGCAGAGCATCCCACTCTTTTGACCTCTCTCACATCCTCGATTGTACCGATCCCGCCGCTTGCACTGATCGAGAGGTCGGTTTTTTCGAGTATCTTTCTATAGAGCTCAAGTGAAGGTCCGGAGAGCGTTCCGTCTCTGGAGATGTCGGTAACAACAGCATTCCTGAGCCCCAGTCTCTCCATCTTAGAGAGTACTTCGATTCCGTCGAGTAATGTATCATCCGTCCAGCCTCTGACAGAGACAAAGCCTTGTCTGATGTCCACACCGGCGACAATACGATCAGAGCCGTATTTTTTGATCATCGATTCAAGAAACGGAAAATCGAGAGCTTTCGTTCCAAGTATCACCCTTTCAACTCCCATCTCAAGATAGAAGCGGATATCCTCCTCGCTTCTGATACCGCCGCCGAGCTCTGTTTCAAGTGATGTATTTTCTACGATGCTCTCTATAACACCGGCATTGCTCCTTCTTCCGGTTCTTGCGCCGTCAAGATCAACAAGATGAAGATGACGGACCCCCCTCTTTTCAAACTCCCTCGCTACAGAGAGAGGAGAGGAAGAATACTCCTTAACGCTCGAGTAATCGCCTTTATAAAGTCTCACCGCAGAGAGCGAAAGAATATCTATTGCAGGATAGATGAACATATTACTTTATCTCCATGAATGACGAGAGGATCCTCAAGCCGACCTCCCCGCTTTTCTCGGGGTGGAACTGTGTGCCGTAGACATTTCCCCTTTCGACAGATGCCGTAAGGGGCGCACCGTAGTCCGTAACCGACGTTATGTTCTTCATTCCCGTCTTTGCATAATACGAATGTACAAAGTAAACGTAGTCCCCGTCTCTGTTGTTTTTGAAAAGCAGGGACGGCTTCGTAAGGCGCAGTTTGTTCCATCCTATATGCGGTATTTTATACCCATATGGGATTATTTTCTTTATACTTATTATATCACCTTGTATCAAACCGAGACCGGGGCACTCTCCATCCTCCGTTCCGCGGTCGAAGAGAAGCTGCATTCCGAGGCATATCCCGAGTACGCTCTTCCCCTTCTTCACCTCATCAAGGAGCTTTTCCTCGAGTCCGCTGTCCCTCAGTGCATTACGTGCAGGAATAAATGACCCGACACCGGGGAGTATGAGGTGTGAGCACTCATCGAAGCCGTCGGGAGACGAGATGATCTTCACGTCTCTGCCGAGAGCTTTGATGCTGGAGGTGAGGGAGAAGAGATTACCGACCCCGTAATCGATAATTCCGACCATCACAGAACCCCCTTGGATGAGGGCACAACTCCCTCCTTCCTCTCATCGATTCTTACAGCATCAGAGAGAGCATGTGCAAAGCCTTTGAAGACGGCTTCCGCTATATGGTGGGAGTTACGCCCTCTTATAAGGTCGATATGCATTGTTATTCCGGAAAACCTGACAAGGGAGGAGAAGAACTCCTCGACAAGCTGGGTATCGAACGAGCCTATCTTCTCTGACGGGAACGGACAGTTGAATGAAAGGTGGCTCCGTCCTGATATATCGAGTGCAACACTCACAAGAGCTTCATCCATGGGAAGAAGAAAACTCCCGTATCGCCTGATTCCCCTCTTGTCACCGAGTGAGGCTTTGAGCGCTTCAGCAAATGCTATTGCCGTATCTTCAACGGTGTGATGATCGTCTGTGCAGGTGTCGCCCTCAGCGTCTATCCTGAGGTCGATATCAGAGTGGACGGCAAGGAGAGTCAGCATGTGATTGAGAAACCCGACAGGAGTTCTGATCTCATTCTTTCCGGTACCGTCGATGTTGAGATAGAGAAGTATATCTGTCTCGTTTGTCTTTCTCTTTATTTCATATTCTCTCATTGAGTATCTCCTCTGTCTTTTCAATAAGTGCGACCATATCCTCCCTCCGTCCGATTGTTATTCTCGAGTATGATGCGATCCTCTCCTTCGAGAAGTGTCTTATGATAATTCCTCTCTTCCTGAGCTCTCTGTAATATGTATCACCTTCTAGAAGCGGATGAGAGACAAAGATAAAGTTCGAAGATGACGGAAGGACAATGAAGCCGAGCCTCTCAAGGGATTGAGAAGTATATTCCCTTGTTCTCTTTATCTCTTCGATGTATTTCTGTGTATTGAGCTCATCTGAAAGCTTCACTTCTGCCGCACATAATGTAAATGAATTTATGTTGTAAGGATTTATACTGTTTCTGACTCTTTCTATGTCTCCTATCAGTTCCTCGTCTGCAAATGCATAGCCGACTCTCGCTCCGGCAAGGGAGCGCGACTTGCTGAACGTCCTTACGACTACGAGATTGGGGTACTTTTCTATAAGAGGAAGAACACTCTCTGAGCCGAAGTCGACGTAGGCTTCGTCGATGATTACGATGCGGTCGGGGCGGCTACGGATTATCTTCTCGACTTCCTTTACGGAAAGTGCTACCCCGGTAAGAGCATTAGGGTTTGCTAAGACAACAGTGCCGTCAGCTTCCATGAAGGCTTCTGTATCGACTCTGAAGTTCTCAAGAAGCGGAATCTCCTTTGTCCTGAGGCCGACTAAGGACGAGAGTGTGTTATAGAAACTGTATGTGATATCGGGAGTGAGAAGAACCGAGCCCGGAGAGCAGAAGGCAAGAAACGAGAAGAGAAGAAGCTCGTCGCTTCCGTTTGAAAGCGTGACGTTCTTTTTCTCAACGCCGTAAAAGGATGCAAGCTTCTCCCTCAGCGTACTCTGTAACGGATCGGGGTAGAGATTGAGATTTCTCATCCTTTCTAGAGCCTTTACTTCGAGCTCCCGGGAAAACGGAAAGGGGTTCTCGTTCGTATTGAGCTTTATAAACGACGAAAGGTCCTGTGGCTGCTCACCGGGTGTGTAGGGGGCAAGAGAGAGAAGCGAAGAGGAGAAATACCTACTCATTGTACTGACTCCTCGAGAGGGCGCTTCTTGCGTGTCCCTCAAGTCCCTCTTTTCTGGCAAAGAGTGCAACAGAGCCGGCGTCCTTTTCGAGGGCCTCCTTGGTGTAGTATGTGAACTGGATTCTCTTAACAAAATCATCGACTCCGAGAGGGGACGAAAAGCGTGCAGAGCCCGATGTCGGGAGTGTATGGTTCGGCCCCGCCATATAGTCTCCGAGAGCCTCGGGGGAATACTTACCGAGGAATACGGAGCCGGCATTCTTCACCTTTCCCAGCTTCGAGAAGGGGTCGGAGAGGAAGAGCTCGAGGTGTTCGGGTGCTATCTCGTTCGAGAGCTCTATCGCCTCGTCTATCGAGTCACAGACAATGATCCTGCCGTTGTTTTCAATGGATTGAGATGCTATGTCACGCCGCGGGAGAGTGGAGAGCTGACGCTCAACCGAGAGCGAGACCTCCCGGGCAAGCTTCTCGGAAGTACATAGAAGGATACTTGTTGCATTCCTGTCGTGTTCGGCCTGTCCGATGAGGTCAGATGCAAGCACCTCGGGCGATGAGCCGTCTTCGGCAACGATGAGAATCTCGCTCGGACCTGCAGTCATATCGATTGCGACCGAGGAGGAGACAAGTCTCTTCGCCTCCTGTACGAATATGTTCCCCGGTCCCACTATCTTGTCGACTCTTTTAATGGTTTCGGTGCCGTATGCAAGTGCAGCCACTGCCTGTGCCCCGCCGACTTTGTATATCTCCCGGATCCCGGCAATCGATGCCGATGCAAGGACACAGGGGTTCACCCTGCCGTCTTTAGAGGGAGGTGTGACCATCACTATCTCCGGGCATAGTGCAACGGAGGCCGGAATACTGTCCATGAGAACCGTCGAGGGATATGCGGCACTTCCGCCGGGAACATAGATTCCGACCCTCTCCAAAGGTACTATCTTCTCTCCGAGGACGATGCCGTCATTTTCGGAGATGACGTAGCCCTCTCTCTTCTGCCTCTTGTGATAGTCCCGTATCCTCTCTGCAGCCTTTTCAAGAACAGAGATGAAAATCGGATCGAGAGAGGAGACGGCATCTCTTATCTCATCCTCGCTTACACGGATGTCACATATCTCTGCTCCGTCGTATTTCTTTGTATAGGAGATGAGGGCACTGTCGCCGTCACGACGGACGGTATCGACGATCTCTCTCACGCTTTCCGATATCAGCGCATCTCTGTCGCTCCGCCTCAGTATTTCACTTCTCTCCACATCCGAAAGTCTAGAGATCTTCATTTCTCATCCTCCATTATTATCCTTCCGATATTGTCCCTTATTTTGAGAATCTCCTCTGTATGGAAGAGATACGAGCTCTTCGATGCCACAAGGTAAGCAGAAACATCCATGATGGTGTCGAATACAGTGAGATTGTTCTCTCTGAGGGTCGTTCCCGTCTCCACAATGTCGACAATGACGTCGCTGAGCGAGAGGAGCGGCGCTATCTCAATAGAACCGTTGAGCTTTATTATGTCGATATCCCTCCCGCGGCTCTGAAAGTACCTGCGGCTGAGAGAGGGGTACTTCGTTGCAACCCTCAATACTCTGTTCTCGTCATCCTTCCAGAGGGCGGGAGCTGCAAGACAGAGCCGGCATTTTCCCTTTCCGAGGTCGAGAAGCTCATAGAGGTCCCTCTCAGTCTCGGCGAGAATATCGGAGCCGACGACTCCGAGGTCTGCAACGCCTCTTTCGACGTAGACTGCAACATCTCCCGGCTTCACCCAGAAGTATCTGATTCCCTTCTCCTCGTTGACGAAGAGAAGAGAGCGCGATGAAAAGAGCGAGGGATCAACTGAATATCCGCATCTGTCGAAGAGAGAATAGACACTCTCTCCGAGTCTTCCCTTCGGTAGTGCTACGCTTATCATTTCATCCCCTCCACTTCATCCATGTAGATGGCAAACCCGATTGCACGGGAAATCCTCTTCTTCATCCGCTCTAGGAGCAGCGAGTACTCGCCTCCGAGAAGGACAGGACGGGGTTTTCCTTCAATAAAGCCCTTCATTATGATTCCGTTGTAGTAGTCGAAGGCTCCGAGGGATGTGAAATCGAGTGTGACACAATCTTCGCCGAGTGCAGATATGACAGCCTCAAGCTCGTCAACTGCCTCTCTCTCAAGGCCCATTCTCCTCATCCGGGAACAGAGCTCCAGGCCGCTGATTCTTTCCTCTAAAAGCCCCTCGAGGATCTCTACTGCCTTCCTCAGTGTTTCGTCCGTCTCCCCTTTCTCTTTGAGAGCATCCTTTTTCCTCCGCCTCAGGAGTGCTGTAAGCTCCTCTCTCTTCTCGTCTTCAATGCCTTCAAGGAGGCTGTTGATTATTCCCATGTGGGAAAGTGCAAGGCAGCACCTTCCTCCGATTTCTCTGAGACTTGTGAGTGCAAGTGAGACTACTTCGACGACGTTATCCAGAGTGAGAGGGCCCATGCATTCAAGTCCCGTCTGATCGATTTCCCTGAAGGACGAGGAGAACTCGGGGATGCGGTAGATCTTCTCGTTGTACATGACACGGCGGATGGAATCTGTATCCTTCATCTTCCGTATGAGGGAGAGTGTGACGTCGCTCTTGAGTGCCATCAGAGTGCCGGACCTGTCAGTGAATGTTATTATCTCGCGATTTGACAGGAAATCCTTGTTCCTTACATAGAAGTCGTACTCCTCTGCAGCGCTGACCTTCTCACTTCTGTATCCCGCCTCACTCCAGAGGCTTCTGAGACGCAGAATGAGCTTCTCCTCTTCTGTCATATAACGATCAAACATCTCTCTCTTTCTCCAGAGCGGACAGCACAGAGCGGTAACCGCCTTCCTTTCCATAGACGAGGCAGCGGTTGACCCTGCTTATCGTCGCACTCGATACCCCTGTCTTCTCCGTTATCTCCTGATAGTTGAGGCCGCTTTTCAGCTCCTTCGCCACCTCGAGCCTCAGCGGAAGGTCGATAAGCTCCTTTACCGTGCACAGATCCGAGAAGAATGCATCGCACTCCTCCTTACTCGTGAGTGAGAGCACTGCGCTGTAGAACTGATCCTTGAGTCTTTCATTATCCATATCTTCATCCTCGCTTTAGCACTTTATCACTTTAACGCACTAAAGTAAAGAGGCTTCACGAATATTGCATTGAGAAGAAAAAGTATTTATCATCTCCGTAATGGAAAGGGATAAGGAAAGAAGAGGAATCATATACGGAGTGCTGGCGGTAGCCTGCGCTCTCATCCAGTATCTCTGGGCTGTGGTCGTCACCATATACTACCGCAGGCAGGGGATTCTGGAGTATGTCACCTCCCCCGAGGGTTATATCCCGCTCTTCTTCGTAAATCTTCTGCTTGCAATTCCGATGCTCCTCGTCTTCATCGGTGCATCCGTCAGATACCGGCGCCGTTTCGGTTCGGAGATGGACTACGTCAAGACCGACCGTTATCTCCTGACGCTCATCCTTACCACGATCTATACCTTCATGCTTCCCCTCTCAGTCGTAATCTCCTCAGCGCCGACGAAGGGTGCATATGCCTGGTTCTACTACCTTTTCTTCGTCTCTTTCTTCGAGGAATTCCTATACAGGGGACTTGTTCCCCACCTTGTGGAAAGAAGCAGCTTCCCCTCCTCGCTCAAGTACACGATTCCGGCTCTTCTCTACGGCCTCTATCAGACGGCGATTCCTCTCGGAAGAAGCGGACTGGACTGGAGTGTCTTCCTCTCCTCGCTTCCTCATATCGCACTGTCAATGGCTGCACATTACCTGCTCTACGCCGCAAAAAAGTGGTCGGGAGCGATGTGGCTCCCGATCCTCATTCACGCCATAATCGACCTGACGATCCACTTAATCCTCGCTTAGAAGCATCCTGTCTGTATTGAGAGCAGAGCCGGAAGCACTCTTGAACTTCTCAACAAGCTCTGTAACGGTCAGTCCTTCTCTCTCCTCTCCTGTCGTATCGTAGATGATACGGCCCCTGTTCATCATTATCGTCCTGTTGCCGTAGTCGATTGCACTCTGCATGTTGTGCGTGATCATGAGACAGGTAATCCTGTTCGTTCTGATTATATCATCGGTGATTCTCATGATCTTCTCGGCAGATGCAGGGTCGAGTGCCGCCGTATGCTCGTCTAAGAGGAGGATCGAAGGCGGGTTTATTGTACTCATGAGAAGTGTCAGAGCCTGTCTCTGTCCCCCGGAGAGAAGACCCACCGGCTGATTCATCCTCTCCTCGAGCCCCATCGAAAGAAGCGAAAGACGCTCTCTGAAATCCTCCCTCTCCTTCTTTGTTATACGGCCCATCCAGCCTCCGCGCCCCGAGGCAAGATAGAGGTTCTCCTCTATGCTCATTCCCGGTGCCGTCCCCTTCATCGGGTCCTGGAAAAGACGCCCGATCCTCTTCGATCTCTTATGCATCGGCATCATTGTGATATCACATCCGTCGAGGATGATCTTTCCCTCGTCCGTCAGGAACGTTCCGCATATTGCATTGAAAAGCGTCGACTTGCCGGCGCCGTTTGCGCCGATGATGGAGATGAAATCTCCGTCATTGACAGTAAGCGATACATTCTCCAATGCCTTCTTCTCGAATGCCCCGCCCCTGTTGAATGTCTTCGATACATTTCTTATCTCAAGCATTCCGTGCCTCCCTGCGGCCTCTCATGATCCTTGTATACTCCGCAGCCTTCTTCCTGAAGTACGGACCTGCTATCGCAATTATGACGATAACGGATGAGACGAGCTTGAGAAAGTACGATGGAAGGCGGAAGCGCAGTGCAACCGTATAGACGAAACGGAAGATAATGGAGCCGAGAACAACGCCTGCAGCACGCTTTAAAATAGTTCCCTTACCCATGAACGTCCGTCCGATGAGGAGGGAGGCAAGGGCTATCGTGACCATCCCCGACCCGATATTTACATTCACACTCTTCTGGCTGAACGAAAGAAGCGCGCCCGAAAGTGCCGTAAACGATGATGATAGAGCCAGCCCCACGATTGTTGTGAATGCGGGATTTATCGACGATGAGGAGACCATGGCGGGATTGTCACCCGTTGCCCGGATAGCAAGCCCGAGGCGTGTACGGAGGAAGAAGACAAGAAAAAGTACGACCAGGGCAACGAAGAGAAGCGAAGTGATTACCTTGTAGTACGGAGCAAGGAACGTGTTCGACAGAAGATCCTTCGCCCCTGTGAATACAGTCTCTGTCTTATTGAGGTTGAGGATGCTCGAACCTCCCATTATCGCAATGTTTATCGAGTAGAGGCCCGTATTCACTATGATACCGCTCAGGAGGCTGTCGATCCCCATCTTTGTCTGGAGAAGTGCCGTCACTACTCCCGACACAACCCCGATTCCGAGAGAGGCCGGAATTGCAAGATACGGATGACCCGAGAGTGCAACGACGGATGAAACGACTGCTCCGAGTGTGAAGCAGCCGTCGGTTGAAAGGTCGCAGACGTTCAGCATCGAATAGCTGAGAAAGAGTGCGAGCACTGTCAGTGCGTTTATAAGCCCGAGTTCGAGCGCCGTGAGTATGATGTTCTCCATCAGAAGCTCTCCGCCGTGTCGATGAATGCAACGCGTGTACAATAGGGACTGAAGAGAGCTGTGATTTCCTCCTCGGTGTAACCGAATGCCGTAAGAGCATCCCTGTTCACTGTAGCCGTTCCGTTATCGAAGGTCTTTACAGCAACCTCCGAGGGTTTCTTACCGTCGATGAGGATATCTTCCACCATCATTGCTGTCTCGTATCCGAGGGATGCGTAGTCGACGCCGTAGCCGAGGAATGCTCCGTTGAGTGCAAACGAGTCAGCTCCCGTGAAGTGGGGAATACCCGCCTCTATGAACTTCTCGTAGATTGAAAGCTCCGCTGTCATTACTGTGTTGTCACTCGGCGTGAATACAGCCTCGACACCGTCAGCGATGAGAGCGTCTGCCGCAAGTATGATCTCATCGACCGTCGTTCCGCTCTTCTCTACTATCTCGACGCCATTCGCCTTCAGTATTTCACGTGCACTTCTGAGGGCCGTCAGAGAAGAATCCTGCCCTGCATCATAGAGAAGTCCCACCTTCTTTATTGAAGGATTGAGTGCGAATATGAGGTTCATGACTGCGTGTGTGTCAAGAAAGTCGCTCGTTCCCGTGATGTTCGCACCGGGAGAAGAAAGCGAGTCCACGATTCCGGCTCCGACAGGATCGGAGACTGCCGCGAAGAGGACGGGTATTGAGTTGTCCTCGGTCTGAGCCTGCATGCTCATTGCAACGGGAGTTGCAACTCCTATCATGAGGTCTACCTTCTCGGCGATGAAGTTTGAAATGATCTGCGAGAGCACATTCGCGTCCGCATTGCAGTTGTCCTCGATTACATCAATTGTTATGCCGTGCTTACTCTCGATGTCGCCGATTCCCTTCTTTATGTTCTCGACAATCTGATTGAGCGATGCGTCATCGACATAGTTGCAGATGCCGATTCTGTATGCATAGGAGCTCTTCTCTTCCCTGGCCCCGCCGGCAAATAAACTTAATACGACAGATAATAATACTGCGATTACGATGATTCTTTTTTTCATTTTCTTTTTCTCCCTGTTTTAGATTTTTCCGGTATGAGGATAAATTGACGGCGCTCAGCGCCAGAGAAAGAAAGATGAAAACAGGAACATTGAGTGCCTCCGTATGAGATGACAATATTGTTACTGTTTAAAGTAACACTTGTCAACAGCTTTTCTCAAGAAAAATACTATTTGTAGAAACATTTCCGGAATTTGACATTTACCCTTTTTTTACACATACTGTTTCACATCATTACAAAGGAGATCAATCATGAAGAAAATCATCCCGTTACTCCTCGTTGTCGCAGCACTCCTGGCCTTCGTCAGCTGTAAGGCGGAGCCGGAGTCATTCACAGTAACGTTCGACCTCAACGGGGGGACAGTATCAAAAGATATAGAAGATCAGACAGTCAAGAACGGAGGAAAGGTAGCTAAACCTTCAGTGACGCCGGTCAATGCTTCATCCAAAGGTTTCAAATTCTGGTCGGTCGACGGAGAAACCGAATATGATTTCAACACTCCTGTCAGGAAGGATCTGACTATCAAGGCAGTCTACTGGACAGATGATGAAGTAGCTGAGATTGAGAAAGAGGTATATTGTTTCAGGAACATTGTTCAAACCCTATGGGCCAATGACAACTTGTACGAAAGCACAACAGAAGCATCAATATACGACATAAGTGCTACCTCAGACGCTAAAACTGTCGGGTCCCTTCTCATGTTTTCACTGCTTTCATGCAAATACAACTCCGCTGATAAAGATTTTGATTTCTATGTTACACATGACGGCAAGGAATACATGATAGATGAAAGCTCCAACCCGGACTCTGTTCTTGTTAGTTTTTCCGTCGAAGAAAACAAATCAACTAAGACTGAAGATACAGAGGGATCTGGCACATACAACATCAAACTGGAGAATGTTAAGGTCAAGGCTACATTTACCTATACTGAGGGATCAACATCATGGGCAGAAACTCTGGAAACCGATTTTACTGTCAACGCAGTTTTAACAATGACAAAACTGGTTGAGAGCTCTGAGTTCTTTGTTATCACAATAGATTCTTCCATTACTGTAAACGGAACAGAATATCCTAAGCTCAAATGTACAATTATCTCCAATCAAGACGAATATTCATACGAATACAAAGGATATAAGGGAACAGCGCTTCTCAAATAAGCGTAGCAATGCTTAAGAGAAGAGGCAGGGCCGGAGCTCTGCCTCTTTCTTTCACTTCTCTCTGAGTGCTTCCTCGATGATTTCGAGTGTGCCGTCGGGAACATCGCCGTAGGAGTAGATAGAGTGTAAGGGGCAGCCCGAGATCATACCCTCGGCAGCTTCGCCCTTGAGGACGGTGTTGACGTCCGAGCCGTCGAGTGTCGAAATCAGAGCTTTGGCATATTCACCGAGTCTGTCGAGCTTGTTGTGCTTCATAACCTCGCCCACCGTTGTCGCTTCGTCGACGATGAGGGGAAGGGGCTTTGAGTAGAGTTCTATGGGGCGTGTAAGGACTATATCCCGCGAAGAGAATCCCGCTTCGATGATATACCTCCCCTTCTCGACGTACCAGTCTTTAATCCTCTCCTCCCAGTAGGAGAAATCCCTGCGTTTGAGTGTGAATGTCACATCAATGCTTTCGCCCTTCTCGATCATAACCTTTCGAAATGCCCTGAGTTCATGCAGGGGCCTGTTCTTCCCGCCCTTTATATCACTTCTTATGTAGAGCTGGACTACCGTGCTTCCCCTCCTGGATCCGGTATTTGTCACTGTGACAGTGACCGTGTAATCCTTGTCGCAGCGATCCACAACCATGTCCGAAAGGGAGAATGTCGTATACCCCAGTCCGTGACCGAACGGGAAGAGAACGTCCATCTTCTTCGTATCGTAGTAGCGGTAGCCGACAAAGACATCTTCGGCATAGGAAGTATCTCTGCCGTCACCGGGATAGAAAAGGTATGTCGGATTATCCTCTATTTTTACAGGGTACGTTTCGCTGAGCCTTCCCCCGGGCTCCCTGTCGCCGTAGAGAACAGCCGCCACAGCCTCTCCGACGGCCTCTCCGGGAAGGTTCATCTCAAGTATTGCCTTTGCCGATGAGGCAAACGGCATTGCAACTGCGCTTCCGTTGAAGAGTACGATTATACAGTCGGGGTTTATCCTGAGTGCCTTTTCGATAAGCTCGGTCTGACAGGACGGCAGATCAATCGAATGCCTGTCAAAGCCTTCGCTCTCCATCTCGTCGGTAAGGCCTGCGAATATAACAACCCTCTTCTGTCCCTTTACCGCCTCCAGGGCCTCTCTCTCCCTCTCCTCGTCGGCTTTGTTTCCTCCTCTCGCCCAGCCGTCATAGTATCTGACGGATGAGTATTTTCTCATCTCCTCGAGGGGGTTTGAAACCCTGTACGGATTGACTCTGCTCGAGCCTCCCCCCTGATAGCGGGGATGGAGGGCGAATGTACCGATGACGACTGTCTCTCCGCCCTTCTCAAGCGGCAGAATGTTATCATTATTCTTGAGAAGGACCGCCCCGTCTGTTGCAATCTCGAGTGCGAGGGCGTGGCCCTTCTCCCTGTCGTAGGGTGTGTCGGACTTCACCGCGCTGTTACGGTCGATCCAGGTAAGAAGACGCCTCACTGCTTCATCAAGCACTTCCATACCGACTCGTCCCTCCTTTACGGCCTTCACTATCTCGCGGTCCCTTATTCCGTGCGATGACGGCATCTCGAGCTCTGTTCCGGCTTCAAGGGAGAGGGTACGGTCGCACATTGCTCCCCAGTCCGTCATGACTATCCCGTCAAAGCCCCATTCCTTTCTGAGGACGGTATCGAGAAGCCATTTATTCTGGCAGGAATATGTTCCGTTGATTCTGTTGTACGAGCACATGATCGTCCATGGACGGGCCTCCTTCACAGTCATCTCGAACGGGGGAAGGTAGATCTCCCTGAGAGCTCTTTCGGAAACATTCACGCTCGTACTCATTCTCATGTATTCCTGGTTATTGGCCGCAAAGTGCTTGAGAGATACTCCGACGCCCTTCTCCTGTACGCCCTTTACGTAGGACGTGCTTATGGCCCCGGCAAGAAGTGGGTCTTCAGAGAGGTATTCAAAGTTACGTCCGCCGAGCGGTGTGCGCTTTATGTTGACCGCAGGCCCCAGAAGCGTGTGTATGTTCTCGTCTGCAGCCTCCTCACCGAGCTCTCTTCCGAGGCGCTGAGCTAGCTCGGTGTTGAATGTCGAAGCAAGGCATGAGCCCGTCGGATAGGAGACAGCTTCGATACTCGAGCCCGGATAGGCGGGGTCCTCCTTTCTCAGCCCGCTCGGTCCGTCTGCGACCATCACGCTCTCAAGAGCAAGACGCTCCACGCTCTTTGTTCTCCAGTTGTCCTTTCCCGAGAGAAGGAGCGCCTTCTCCTCCAGTGTCATTTCATTTATAAGTTTCTCTATATCGAGTGCCATATCTGCTCCTCCTCTCCGATTGTAAACAAAGATTGAGCATCCTGTCGAAGAAAATCAGAGATATAAAGACGATTCTCCTCTTTTGGGTTATCTTATCGGTATGCGTAAGAAAACTGTTATCATAATACTCATTCTGATCGGCCTCTCTCTCGGATACCTTATATACACCACAACGGGAAGAACGGAAGTTCCGTACACAACCTTCGTCTCCGAAAGGGCAAACGGCAGCGTGACTGCGGTCACTATCAGAAGTGATAAACTGACATACAAGACAAACGGATCGGATGTGACATATTCGACTGACAACCCCTCGACTCCTACTCTCAAGGAGGAGCTCCTTCTTGAGGGTATAAACGTGAAGGACGAGAGGGAGGACACAATCGACAGCCTTCTCAACACACTTATAAACATAGTATTCTTCGCACTTATCGCATTCGGCATATATAAGCTCATAAGCTATTCGACGAAGACTTTCCGCGTCGTGAGCCACACCGGTGTCCGCTTTTCAGATATAGCGGGAATGTATGAGGAGAAGGAGGAGATCCTCAGTGCAGTCAAATCGCTCGAAGGCGGAGACAAGACAACACGGGCGGTGAAGGGAATCATCCTCGAGGGGCCTCCCGGAAACGGAAAGACGCTCTTTGCCCGTGCACTTGCCCAGGAGTGCGGCGTGAGGTTCATAGCAACGAAGGGCGCAGATTTCCAGGGTGCGGTCATGGGACTCGGCGCCTTCAAGGTGAAGATGCTGTTCAACAAGGCAAGACGCATGAAACCCTGCATCATCTTCATCGATGAATTCGACTCCATCGGAGAGAAACGCAACTACGCAGGAAGCGGAATCGACAAGGAGAATAACCGTATTCTCACAACCCTCCTCAATGAGATGGACGGCTTCCAGCCCCAGTCCAGGATCCTTGTAATCGCGGCGACGAACTCCTTCGCATCCCTCGATCCGGCACTCATAAGACCGGGGCGCTTCGACCTCAAGTTCACCGTTCCCAATCCCGACGAAAAGACGAGAGAGGAGCTCGTGAAGCTCTATCTCAAATCCACGCCCCTCACGGACGGCCTCACCCAGGTCGCGCTTGTATCCCTCTTCAACGGTCTGAGCGCGGCGGCAATCGAAGCTGTGATCAATGAAGCAAGAACTCTTGCAGAAAGGAAGGGAATGAACGCTATTGACAGGGCAACGCTCGTCGAGGCAGCGAAGAAGACAGCCCTGACTCTCAACACAAGGAGATAGTCCCAGACAATATCATAAACCTGCCAGGAAGATACCGGCCCGGCTTCCGTTCTCGGAAGATGAGCCAGAGCACGGGAGAAAAGAGTTCAGTAAGAGGTGATCTGCAGAAGAGAGAAATCTGCTCTATATATAACAAACTTACTGTTCTCTTCGGAAAGTTTCCTCTGCCGGATAAGGCTGGCCCGCTTGATAATATCTACGTCCGGGGGTACCCGCCGCCTACTTTATGAACTCTGACAGCGCTTTCTCCAGCCTCTCCTTAGCTTTCTCCTTACGGCTGTTGATTATCCTGCGGTTCTCCTCGAAGAGATTGCGGCCGAGGGTATCTATCGAGACGATGAGCGGGCCGAACTGAGAGACTTCGCATCCCCAGATCATCTCCCCCATTCCGAGCTCATCCCAGTGGTGTTCCTTTATTCTGACGACCTCTTCAGCAGCAGTGACTGCACATCCTGCGGGAAAGACACAGTGGATGGCGCCGAACTCCTTACACGCGCACTCTGTATTCTCCTTCATGCCGCCCTTCCCGATGATGACTCTCACTCCCGTCTTCTTCACAAACTCGTATTCGAACATTTCCATCCTCATACTCGTTGTCGGACCGCAGGCGATCATCTCCCAGCTTCCGTCGTCCCTCTTTAGCACTATCGGTCCCGCATGATAGAGAACTCTGTCTCTGAGGTCATAGGGAAGAACCATACCGTCTGTAACGACACGGCGGTGTGCAGAGTCGCGGCATGTCATCAAGTCTCCTTCGACCCATATGATGTCGCCCGTCTTTACCTGCTCGATGTCGGATCGCGTTATCGGGGTGATAAGTACCTTCTTCTCTCCTCTATACTCTACCATCGTCGTCTCCTCTGTATCTGAAGCGGGGATGAGTGGTGCTCTCTACAGTGAGGTCTGCTTTGATTGTTATCATCCCGCGTCTGAAGCTCCAGCAGCCGTAGGCTACTGCAACGCCGAGCGTTGCGGGGTGACGTGCGCTCGAGACTATGTTGACGCCGAGAACGCTCCTCTCTCCCCCGAGTCCCTGAGGTCCTATGTTGAGAGTATTGAGCTCCTTCTCGAGGAGCATCTCCATTTCTGCGGCCTTCTCGTTCTCATTACGGGATCCCAGAGGCCTCATCAGAGCCTTCTTTGCATTGAGAGCCGCTGTTTCACTGCTGTTGGCGACGCCCACTCCGACAAAGAGCGGCGGACATGCGTTGGGGCCGTACTGTGCTGTCTGATCTATGACGAAGTCTGCAATGCCCTCATAGCCCTCGCCCGGCATCAGAACCTTCGCAGATCCCGGAAGCGAGCATCCGCCTCCCGCCGCATATGCATAGAGGACGCAGTCACTGCTATCGGGAATTATATCCCACCAGATGGTCGGAGCACCGGAGGCAATGTTACTGCCTGTGTTGTACTCACTGAATGTTTCGACTGTGTTGGGCCTCAGCGGAAGCGTGAGTGTGCTCTTCCCGACAGCCTCCCTCAGCGCCTGTTCGAGAACGGAAAGCCCCGGAAAGGATGAGCCGCACCTCAGCCAGAACTGGATGATTCCCGTATCCTGACAGGATGGACGCGAGAGGGCATAAGCTCTTTCCTGGTTCTTTCTCATGGCCTCATAGAGCGCCCTCTGAAGCGGGCCTGTCTCACAGCTTTCGAGCTCGAAAAGCTTTCTCTCCACATCATCTGGAAGGACGATTTCCATGTAGTTTATGAATGACGAGACTATATCTCTCAGTCTCTTTCTGATTTCTTCTTTCTCCATCTTTTTCATAATACACCTGCCGTAGCAACTATGGGTAGAGAATAAAGGAAAGATAAAAGCCCGACGCTTCGACTTATATCTGAAGGATGTGAGAGAGCGGGCAGATGTAAAGTACCGCCCGCATAATAAAGGTGAAGTATGGTTATCTGATGAACTTCACCTCGGGATAGATCTCCTTCTTCGCCTCATCCTTACGTTCATTGAAGAGAATCTTGTTCTCCTCGAAGAGATTTCTCCCTTCACTGTCTATCGATACGATAAGGGGTCCGAACTCGTGCACATCACAGCACCAGAGCGTCTCGGGCATACCCAGCTCATCCCAGTGATGTTCCTTTATCCTGACGACCTCCGTTGCCGCTACGACTGCACATCCTGCGGGGAAGACGCAGTGGATGGCACCGAAGTCCTTACATGCACGCTCTGTGTTCTCCTTCATGCCTCCCTTTCCGACGATGACTCTCACTCCCGTCTCTTTCACGAAGTCGTATTCGAACTTCTCCATTCTCATACTTGTGGTGGGCCCTATCGATACCATCTCGTATCCGTCTTCCTCTCCTTCCTTCTTTCTGACGATGGGGCCTGCATGGAAGATAGCCTTCCCTCTTATATCATAAGGGAGAGCTCTGCCGTATTCGATGAGACGGCGGTGTGCAACGTCACGGCATGTCATCAGGTCTCCGTCAAGCCACACGATGTCGCCGATCCTGATTCCTTCGAGATCTTCTTTTTCAACAGGTGTTATCAACACCTTCTTTCCGTTTCTGATTTCTACCATTTTCTTCCTCCTCAGGCCTTGAAGCCGGAATGTGTATCGCATACCCAGTCAAGATTTCCTTCCACTGTGATATGACCGCGTCTGTGGCTCCAGCAGCCGACGTTGACAGCAACCCCGATAGTCGACGGGTGACGTGCACTGTTCTCGATGTTGACGCCGAGAACGGAGTATTTACCCCCCATCCCCTGCGGTCCGAGTCCTATTCTGTTGATCCCGTCCTCGAGGAGTCTCTCCATCTTTGCGGCATTGGCATTTTCATTATGGGAGCCGATCGGTCTCATCAGGGCCTTCTTCGAGAGAAGCGCGGCAGTCTCCACACTTGTCGCGACTCCTACTCCCACAAGAAGCGGAGGACATGCGTTGAGGCCGTAGGATGTCATCTGATCGAGCACGAAGTCCGTGATGCCCTCATATCCTGCGCCGGGCATGAGTACCATCGCCTTACCCGGAAGCGTACATCCGCCTCCCGCCATATATGAGTAGATCTCACATTTGTCAGAGTTGGGAACGATATCCCAGAAGACTGTCGGAGTCCCCTTCCCGACATTCCTCTTCGTATTGTACTCGTCGAAGGTTTCAACAGAATTGTGTCTAAGCGGTGCCGAGAAGGTACTCTGCACGACAGCTTCTTTCAACAGAGCCTCGAGCTCGTCTATAAGGGGGAAGGAGGTTCCGCACCTGAGCCAGAACTGTATTACACCTGTGTCCTGACAGGACGGCCTCTCAAGAGAGAGGGCCAGCTCCTGGTTCTTAGTCATCGTCTCATAGATGACTCTTGCCAGTTTTCCGTCCTCCTTCTCGCCGAGCTCTCTGAGCTTTGCCTTTACATCATCGGGAAGGACCTTTCCCGTGTATGTGACGAAAGAGGCCACTAGATCTGTGAGTTTTTTCACCTGTTCTTCTTTATTCATAATCTATTTTCTCCTTATCAGTTGGGATAGAACGGGAAGAATATCGGGCAGAGAACGAGTACAACCGCGAAGGATACCAGGATAAGCGGGAATCCGCCCTTTACATAATCCTTGAATCTGTAACCGCCGAGTCCGACAACCATTGTATTTGCAGGCATTCCGATGGGCGTTGCATAAGCACAGGAGCATGCGATGACTGTGCATATTACAACGCTTCTGGGGTCTGCACCGAGTGCCTTTGCAAGGGACGTTGCTATAGGAAGCATGAGAGCCGTTGTTGCTGTGTTGCTCATGAAGTTCGTGATAGTACAGCCGACGACGAAGATCGCGATGAGAATGACTATCGGACTGGGGTTGGAGCCCAGCATTTTCACGATGGTTTCAGCCACAACATCTCCCGCCCCTGTCTTCTCGAGTGCCTTTGAAAGAGCAAGAGATCCGCCGAAGAGGAATATGACCTTGAGGTCAATGGACTTGAGGGCTGCCTTCTCGCTGATGACGCCGGTAAGGACAAGGAAACATGCAGCAACACATGCCGTGACCTGCAGCTTGATTCCGATCCTCTCCTCGAAGATCATTGCAAAAATACAGACAATGAGAACGACAAGGGACGTTATCTGCTTCCACTTCGGAACCTCCTCCTTCGGGGCGGCATCTTCTGCAAGCTCCTCACTTGTCGTATCGGGAAGAAGCTTGTAGCCGAATAGAGCGTAGAATACGATTCCTGCAATGATCATCGGAAGTGCAACAGGGGCATACATGAAGAATGATGTCTTTGCGCCCATCTCTTCGAGTGCGTTTACGCCCATGAGGTTTCCCGGTGCACCGATGATCGAAAGGTTTCCTCCGAGGGCCGCGGCGAAGACGAGCGGCATCAGGAGCTTTCCCCTCCGGAATCCCGATTCATCGGCGATTGCACAGACGACGGGAATCAGAACAGCGGCCGTTCCGGTGTTGGACAGAAAGCCGCTCATGAGACAGACGATGCTCATGACAGCTACGATGAGCATCCTCTCGCTTTTTGCAAAGCGTGTGACGAGGCGTCCGATCTTGTTCGCCATCCCCGTTTCGAAAAGCGCCTGTCCGACGACGAACATCCCCACACAGAGTATGACGTTCGAATTGACGAAGCCCGCGAATGCTTCAGATACGGTCAGCACCCCCGTAAGATTAAGGGACAGACATACGATACACGATGTCAGGCCGAGTGGTATTCTCTCAAGGATGAACATCACTATGGCAAAGAGCAGCAGTAAGAGAGTTATGGTTACATGGCTCATTGTTTTTCTCCTCTTTTTCATTTGATGCCTCATTCTAGGTGTGGAAAATTTGATAAGTAAATTTTATAATACTAATAGACTTATAAGAAAAACTAATAATATTGAAGCCCGCCGGGGAGCGTGTAAGAATAGGAAAAACGATAAGGATAAGCGGAAGAATGACGGTAACACAGCTGAGTTATTTCGTGTCAGTATGCAGAACGAAGAGCATAAGCAGAGCCAGCGCCGAGTGCTTTGTCACCCAGCCTGCGATATCACTTGCGATACGGGAAATCGAGAAGGAGTTCGGCCTCATCCTCTTCTACAGAAGGGGAAACAGACTCAAACTCACCCAGGAAGGAGAGAGGCTCTACGAAAAGGCAACAAAGTTACTCGGCCTCTATGAAGAGCTCGAGAACGATATGAGTGCAGTGAAGAACAACCGTATTCCTTTAAGAATAGGGATTGCGCCCCTTCTGAGCATCGTCTACTTTCCCGAGCTTATAAACGACCTCAGGAAAATCTATAGCGAGATATCGGTCACGCTCTTCGAGTACGGCTCCGCCAGAGCCCACGAACTAATATACAACGACGAACTGGACTTCGCCCTCGTCAACATGGAATTTTACGACATCGACAAGTTCAACAGCGTGATGCTCGCAGAAGACAGGCTTTTGTTCTATGTTTCCAAAAGTCATCCGCTGGGTGGAAGAAAGATCATCTCTGTTGAAGACCTTAAGGATACACCTCTCGCTCTCTTCAATGTCGACAGCGTACAGAACCACCTCATAAGACAGCGCTTCGAAGCTTTGAATATCAGACCCGATATCGTGATGCACGCCTCACAGCTTATGACAATCAGAAAGTTCCTCGACGAAGGAAAGGTCGGTGCATTCCTCTTTGAAAGCCTTTGCAGTGAGCTCGACGCATACAATGCGATAGAAGTGGATCCTCCCCTTCCCGTCAAGGTCGGCTTCATATGGAAGAAGGGAAAGTACATCACTTCAGATATGAAGAAGTTCCTCATTTTCATCGATTCAATAGTAGAAAAAAGAGAGTCACGATGAAAAAAATTAAAATTTGTGAACACGGCAGTTTCTGACTACTGAGAATACACTTCCCATCATTCTATCCGGTTTTCTTTCTGTATACATCAGGATTACGATGATTTTTCGAATCACTCCATAACCTCATTTTTGACAAAAAAGGGTAGTTTTCGTGCTTATATAATGGAGGATTACCATATGTGTATCAAAAAAAACAATGACAACAACAACTCAAACGGAGTGCCGGCTCCGAAGCATGACGTTAAGGACACGCTTTTCTCATTCATCATCAGAAAAAAGAAATACCTTCTGGCTGTCTACAGATCTCTTCATCCGGAAGATACCGGCGTATTGGAAGATGAGATCGAACTCGTCAATATTGCTCCGCTTTTCTACCCGTCACTCATGAACGACTGTTCGTTCCTCGTCAGAAACAGGCTTCTCGTTCTTATCGAGGCACAGTCGACCTGGACGGAGAACATCAAGCACAGACTGATGGAATATTACGTTATGATGTACAAGACGATAATTCCGGATTTCGACACAAAGAAGTATCACGGCCGGGCCATCAACATGCCGGACTTTGAGTTCAACGTGTTCTATACAGGAAATCAGAAAGTCGACGAACAGCTTTACATAACAGAAAACCGTCCCGGAGCCGATATGGATTTGAAGAGGCCGTATATTCCAGTCAACGTATTTACGCGTTATAATATAGACGGATTCGCAAAGCAGTTCTTTGACTTCGTCTATCTTTATGACGAATTTTCAGACAAGTATGGAAGGAATCATGTGGCGGTAGAGAAGACCATAAAGAAGTGCCTTGAGGAGGATATACTTTGTGAGCTTCTGTCGGAACATATGTATGAGGTGAAAAAGTTTATGAGAGATTATAATGAAGAACTGATAAAGATTTGGATTGATGACACCATAAATGAGAAGATCAGCTCGAAAGAAGAGAGTCTAATCGCCCAGGGAGAAGCCAGAGGAGAAGCCAGAGGAGAAGCCATAGGTATGGCGAAAAGCCACAGGAAGATGATGACTAATCTGATGAACTCAGATCTCACGCCCGAAATGAAGGACAAGGCTCTGAAAATCATCAACAGCTGAAACTGGTTATCCGGAATGTCCACATCAACAACCCACGGGAGAAGGGCCGGGGTATGAGCGAAAGCTCTACCCTTGTTG
>CAVACS010000017.1:0-25779 GCA_963587105.1 Anaerovoracaceae bacterium
AGCGAAGGGCTAGGACAACACCCATCGGTACCTATGCATTCTCCCGTAACGTAGTGCTTATGCACTAAGGCTAATCAACAAGGGTATGCTCACTTCCGCTGCATACCCCGGGACTTGTCCCGTGGGTTGTTGATATCGTTCGCTGAAAGGAACGGGATATTCGACCATAGAGTGCTGTCACCGAAGCTGCGGGATGTGTCTTTGCCGTTCCTCCAGTCCTTTGCAACTCCGATGGAGAAGTCAAAAAAGCCGTAGAAGTTCCCGCCGATGTGCTCCTCGGTGTTTATGTTCACTGCCTGTTTCTGTCTGTCCCAGCCGCGGACCCAGTTGTCCCTTGTCTGGAAGAAGGGGGACGTTGTATTCGTCTGGATGTAGAGCTCGGGGGCTAACTCGAGAGAAGCTTTGAAGACGGGAAGGGAGGCATCCTCATCAAGCCTCGCCTTCACGCTGTCGTAGAGAGCAAGGCCCGATGACGAAAGCTTTGTGATATCTATCTTTTCCAGCATGGAGAGGAGCTCCTCTCCGCTCCAGGGCCCCGTAGTGCTCGGATTCGAGCGTCCTGAAAGGATATAAAGCGACGAAATATCATCCCATATGGTGTCGTCGACAGAATAGATCTTCTGGTAGTTTATCCCGCCGGAGAGCAGGATGGAAAGCGAAAAAACGCAAAGGAAAAGCATTACAATGGTTTTCTTCATATTTGTCCTCTGCGGTTTATTATCACGCCGCTTCGGAATAAATGAAAGCCATATTTCTTCATCTGACAATCGAGAAGGGCCGGCCCTGCGGCCAGCCCTTTTCTGCTCTTGGAGAAAAGTCGATGTCCTACTTATCGAGAAGCCCTTCAGAGAGAGATGCCACATTCTCAGCCGTGAAACCGAAGGCCTTCTTCAGGTAATCGAGATTCCCCACCTCCCCGTATCTTTCGCCGACATTCAGGAATGCCATCTTCGCAGGGTATGTGGAGGCAAGGTGTGCGGCAATCATCTCGCCCACGCCGCCTGCGTACCTTCCGTTCTCGCAGACGAGAACCCTGTTGCACCTACGGGCAGCCTTCTCAATAAGAGCGGTGTCGAGAGGACGGATTGTATGGAGGTCGATGACAGTTGCCTTTATTCCCTTCTTCTCGAGAATATCGGCTGCATCAATCGCCGCATCGACCATCACGATGCCGGTTGCCACTATTGCAACATCCTCTCCGCTTCTGAGCTCTATTCCCTTTCCCAGTTCAATAGTGTCTCCGGGTGTGTATCTGAAGTTGATTCCCTTTCTGGGGGTGCGGATATATGCATTCTGTCCGCTCTCGTAAGCCTGTACTGTCAGGCGGTAGAGAGACTCTGCGTCACTGGGCTCCACTATGACGAAGTGAGGGATCTCTCGCATGAGTGCAATGTCCTCGAAGGGCATATGTGTGCCGCCGTTGTACTGTGCCGTGATTCCGGGGTCGCTTCCTATGCATATCGCCCTCTGGTGAGTGTAGCCGAGCGAGATGAAGAGCTGGTCATAGTCACGGCGTGACATGAAGCAGCCGAAGGAGTGGATGACGGGAACAAGGCCCACAGAGGAGAGTCCCGCCGCTACTCCGACCATGTTCGCCTCCGCTATTCCCGCGTTGAAGAAACGATCGGGGAATTTCTTCTGGAAGGTGGTGGATCCTATGCACGAGGAGAGATCGGAGTCTACAAAGCAGACCCTGCTGTCCCTCTCTGCTATGTCACATACGGCACCGATTACGGCTTCCTTGTAGTGTTTGAATTCATGTGTATCTCTTTCCATCTTACTTACCTCTTCTCTCTTCGAGGACTCTTACAGCCTCTTCGGCCTCCTCGGGTTTTATCGGCATGGAATGGTTGGCCTTGACGCCTTCTCCGAATACATAGCCCCTGCTCTTCTGGGTGATCATAACTATCATATGGGGCTTACCGGGAGTCTTCTTTGCTCTCTCAACGGCATTATGCAATGCCTCGATATCGTGGCCGTCGACTATGACTGTGTCCCAGCCGAAGCTCTCCCAGCGCTTTTTTACGCTTTCTTTCTCCTCGGGGATTATGTCCTTCGTGTAGCCGTCGAGCTGCTGGCCGTTGAGATCCTCGAATGCGATGACGCCGTCCAGCTTCTGTGCTCCCGCGAACTCTGCAGCCTCCCAGATCTGGCCCTCCTGGCTCTCACCGTCTCCTATTATCGTATAGGTGACGGCATCGATTCCCTTCACTCTCTGCCCCAGTGCTATTCCCATTGCCGCGGAGAAGCCCTGTCCGAGGGATCCTGCGGTGAAGTCGACTCCCGGAGTCTTGAGCATATCGCAGTGGGAGGGAAGATTCGTGCCTCCTCTGTTCAGAGTGGCGAGCATCTCCATCGGGAAGTATCCTTTGAGTGCAAGGGATGCATATACTGCGGGTCCTGCATGTCCCTTCGAGACGACAAGTCTGTCCCTGTCCTCCTTCGCCGGGTTCTTCTCTTCGATGTTCATCTCCTCGAAGTACAACAGCGCCAGGAGATCGCATATGCTCATCGCGCCCCCGATGTGTCCAGAGCCGAATGATGCTATCTCCCTGATAGTGGCAGCTCTGATCTCAAATGCCTTTTCTTTGAGCTCTTCAAGCCTTTTCTTATCCATATGTCTGCTCCTTTTCAAAATACAATAAGCCGTCACGAAAAGACGGCATCGTTGAAATACGGATATTCTGTATCCTGCACAATCTTGAATCCATCCCTGTCGGAAACGGAGGCTCCGTTACGCTTGAAGACCATTATCTCGGGCTTCAGAACAACCGTCTGCGGGAAGTCCGTGTAGTCTCCCGAGAGCCTCTTCAAAAGGAGCTCTGCCGCCTCGCGTCCTATCCGGGAGAGGGGCTGGGAGACTGAGTAGTGACAATTTCTCAGAAGAGAATAGTAGTGGAGGAAATCGAAGGTGCCGAAGACTATCTTTCTGTATCGTTCCTCTTCGACCCTCTCATAGAGGTATGCGGTGGCACCGAGGTGTGTATTGTCGTTGACGCAGAAGAATGCGTCCGGGCAGCGCTCGTGCGAGAGAGCGTCCTTCATGAGGTTCCACCCCCCGCGCTCCGTCATCTCTCCGAAGTAGACGAAGCTCTGGTCTACGGGAACGCCCATCTCCCTGAAGGCCTCGAGGTACCCCTGATAGCGTTCCCTTGCCGTCGGGATATGCTCGCTGCCGCCGAGGAAGCCTATTCTCGTATGGCCCTCTTCGATAAGGGCCTTCACGACCTCCTTCGTCCCCCATATGCCGTCGGTATGGACACTGTCTATACTGCAGCCGGGAAGGACTCTGTCGACGACGACAATCGGGATTCCGGTATTCTTTGCCAGTACGAAGTGCTCTACTGTGTCACTCACCGGGATTACGACGAGTGCGTCGATGTTTCTCGAGAGCAGGAGCTGAAGCTTCTCCTTTTCCTGCTCGACTGTGCCGTTCGAGGAGCAGAGGATCATTGAGTAGCCCTCCCTGCTGAGGATGCTCTCTATCTGCTCCATTATGTAGAGGAAGAATGTGGTTCCGAGCTCGGGCACCAGAATACCGATGCTCCTTGTAGTCTTCGTCTTCAGTGCACGTGCAGCCTGGTTCTGCGTGTAGCCGAGCTCCAGCATGACGGAACGCACTCTCCGCGCCGTCTCGCTGCTCACGCTCTGTCCGTTCATCACACGCGAAACCGTAGCAGTCGATACACCTGCAACGGATGCAACATCCTTTATAGTCGCCATCTCCACCTTCTTTCCGTTTCCGTCAGCCTCTTCTGGCGTATTTCTTCATATCCATATAGACTGCTCCGACAATTATAAGACCTTTTACAATCTGTTGCCAATATGAATCGATGGCAAGGTATGTCATGCCGTAGTTGATGAGTCCCATGATGAATACGCCGATCATCATTCCTCCCAGTGTTCCGACGCCTCCGCTCTGCGAGACACCGCCGACTGTGACTGCCGCAATTGCATCAAGCTCCATGTTCTGGGCCGTAAGGGAGTTGGCAAGTCCCACCCTCGCACTCTGCAGCACGCCCGCCACTCCGTAGAGACAGCCTGCGATGATGTAGACGAATATGAGATGCTTCTCGACCGCGATTCCCGACACTCTTGCAGCCTGTGCGTTGCCGCCTATGGCATAGAGCGAGGTTCCGAACCTGGTATGCCTGAGAATGACCCAGACGATGAGCGCGATTATGAGGATGTATATTCCGAGATACGGAATCGTCCCGAAGAGATTCCCCTGTGATATCTGCTTATACTCTCTCTTGAGCGACCCGACGACAGCAGCATGTGTATATAAAAGCTGTATACCTGTTGCAATACTCTTGGTACCGAGGGTCGCGATGAATGGCGGTAGCTTTCCGTAAGCTATAAGCCAGCCGTTTAAAAGTCCGAAGATCGTCCCCGCCGCGATTCCCGTGACGATCGGGATTATGAGGGCAAACTCCTTTCCCGGGTACATCGCGCTCTGGTAGCCTGCACTCTGCGAGAATGAAGCCGCGACAGAGGCCGAAAGGCAGACGACGGCCCCGATCGAGAGGTCGATGCCCTTTGTTATGATGATCATACCGACACCCAGGGCCGCGAAGACTCTGACGGACTCCGCAACTATGAGGTTCTTTATCGAGGACCACTGCAGTGTTCCGCCGCGGGTGAGTACCGCAAGGAAGAGGAAGAGAACGACGAATGTGATGTAGCTCGTATACTTGGAAGAGAAACTCTTCACATCCTTGAAGGTGATATCTCTGCCGGAAAATGCTTTCATATTGACTCCTATATTTATCAGCTGAACTGCGTCGCAAGGCGCATGATGGCTTCCTGCCCGATTTCTTCTTTTTTCAGCGTCCCCGTGTGACAGCCTTCGCAGAGGACCATGACACGGTGGCTCATACCTATGAGCTCCGGCATCTCGCTGGAGATCATGATGATGGATTTACCCGCCTCTACAAGGGAGCTCATTATCGTGTAGATCTCGTACTTGGCCCCCACGTCGATACCCCTTGTCGGCTCGTCCATTATGAGGATGTCGGGGAGCGTCATGAGCCAGCGCGAGAGAATGACCTTCTGCTGGTTTCCCCCCGAGAGGTTCTGGATGAGGGTATCCATCGAGGGAGTCTTCGTCCTGAGGGACCTGTTGTACTTCTCTGCATCCTCATTGATCCTCCTGTGATCGAGGAACCTCACAGAGCTGAGATACCTTCCGAGGGATGCTATCGAGGTGTTCTTCGTTATCGAGAGAAGCGGGAAGATTCCGCTTCCCCTTCTGTCCTCCGTGACAAAGGCCACGCCCTCATCGATCATGGTCCTGGGGTCGATGCGTCTGATCTCCTTCCCCTTCACGAATATCTGTCCCTTCGATATCTCCCTTATTCCGAAGACAGCTTCGACGAACTCCGTCCTCTGCGCCCCGACAAGTCCCCCCAGTCCCAGAATCTCCCCCTTATAGAGATCAAGAGAGACATCTCTGAAGGAGCGCTCGTTTGAGCTTGTAAGGCCGCGCACACTCAGCATCACTTCGTCGAACGCACACTCCGGGACGTAAGGAAAGCGCTGCGTGGACTCACGTCCCACCATGAGAGATATGAGGCTGTCGGATGTCATCTCCTCGATGGGCCACGTACCGATCATCGTGCCGTCTCTCATTACGGAGACGTAGTCGGCAATCTGGAAGATCTCCTCCATCTTGTGGGAGATGTAGATTATGGCGACTCCCCTGCCCCTGAGATCGTTGATTATCTGGAAGAGGTGCTCGACCTCGTTCTCGGTCAGGGAGCTCGTCGGCTCGTCCATGACGACGACGGATGAGTTATAGCTTACGGCCTTTGCTATCTCGCACGCCTGCTGATTTGAGATCGAAAGCGTCTTCATTTTCACCCTCGGGTCGATATTCATCCCCAGGTGCTTCATGACGCTCTCTGTATCCTCGATCATCTTCCTGTGGTTGATAAAGCCGGCTCTCGTGAGCGGCTCCCGCCCGAGCCAGAGGTTTTCTGCAACAGACCTCTCCGGAACATTCGAAAGCTCCTGGTGGATCATCGAGACACCGGACGAAAGGGCATCGAAGGAGCTCGAGAAACGCACCTTCTCCCCGTTGACCTTTATAGTCCCCTCGTCCTCCTTGTAGATACCGAAGAGGCATTTCATGAGCGTCGACTTTCCGGCCCCGTTCTCGCCCATGAGGGCATGCACCGTACCCGGCCTCACTCTCAGCGAGACTCCGTCAAGTGCCAGGACACCCGGAAACCTCTTTGTTATGTTCTCCATCTCGATAGCAAAACGTTCTTCCATTTTCTCTCCTGTCTTCACTTTTCTCTGATCCGGAAGGAGCACAGAAAAGGAAAGACCATGAACAGAGCCGGCCGAACGCCGGCTCCGGAAAGGGTATTTCACATCTCTTACATGAAATCCTTGTAATTAGCCTTTGTGACGGGCTTGAAGGGAACGAGGTAGCACTGCTTGATGATGGAAGCATCATTAGCCGGTTCCTCATCGATTGTCGACATAGCCGGTGCGATTCCGCCTGCAACAAAACCGTCAGTTGACATTCCCTTCGCAACCTGCAGCACAAGCTCGAAAGCTGTCGTGCTCTGACCCACAGCATCCTGCAGGACAGTTGCATACATCTCGTTTCTGTCGATTGATGCAACGCCTGTTGCTGTTGCGTCGACGCCGAGGACTGGAACGAGAAGTCTTGTGCCGTCAGATGTGTCACTCTTGACCTTGCCGTTCTGGATGAGCGACTCGATAGCACCCAGTGCCATGTCGTCGTTCTGTGCAACTACGAGGTTGTACATGCCGTCGAATGCCGAAATCCATGCGTCCATCTTCTGCTGGGACTGTTCAGCTCCCCAGTTTGCAGTGTCTTCAGCGACGAAGTTGACCTTGTAACCCTTAGCCGTGAGTCCGTTGACGAATCCCGCTCTTCTGTTCACCTGTGCAGGGTGGCCCAGCTGTCCGTTTATATAGAGGACATTGATGACCTTTCCCGGTGCCTTTTCGGGATACTTCGTAAAGTATTCGTCGACGATTTCAGCCTGGTACTGTCCTGCAACCTGCTCGGGAGAGGAAGCAAGGAAGAAGTTCTTTCCGACCTTCAATGCTTCAACCGACGGCTGGATGTTGGAGAATGCAGCACTTCCTCCGACATTGTTGATGAGCTCGCACATCTGCTCTGTCGCCGATGTATCCTGCGGGATGATGACGAAGTGTCTGTAGCCCTGCGAGATGAGCGTCTGCAGCTGTGTCAGCTGCTTGTCGACATCGCTGTTTGCATCCTGGATGTTGATGGCAACCCCTGCCTTGTCTGCAAGAACCTTGAGGTTGTCGGCATAGTCACGCAGGAACGTCTCGTTGAGGTTTCTGATGAGCGCTCCGATCTTGATCTGTCCTGCTGTCTCTGCTGCTCCCTGTGCAAAGAGTGCACCGACAGCAATGAGAACAACCAAAAGAACAACTGTTAGTTTCTTCATACTTAAATCTCCTTTTTCCGGGTATTGAATAACCGTTCTATAGTCGATTTTCAGAGGGAGAGGGAGAGTTGTCAAGAAAAATAGTAATCGATTACATTCTTCCGGGCAGTCATTTTTAACCCCGTTTACGACGTTTTTTACAAGTGTGCGGAAAAGAGGGGACGAGGGCGGGGAAAAAGGGGCTCAGATGACCCCCTTTTTCAATATGACATTTGCGTAGATCTCTCTCTCCCCTGTTGCGATTACAGCGTATGCTGCTGATGCGCGCTCGTAAAACGCGAACCTGTCAATATGTACGAGGGATGAAAAACCGCTGTCGCCATTTCTTGCAATCTCTTCGATCTTTTTCCAGATTGGTATCTCAAGAGCCTCATCACAGTGCATTTTCTCCATCAAAATGACGTTTGGAGCATACGTATCGAGAGGAAAAAGCTCCAGTATGGCGCCCAGGACCTCCTCAACCCCGCATGCGTCCATCCTCACGATCCTCCTTGCAAGCGAGGAGGAAGGAAAATTACCGTCTCCGATTACGATCTCGTCGCCGTGCCCCATCTCCGATAAAATCTTCAATAGCTCCGGGGGAATAAGCGGTGGAATTTTCTTCAGCATCTTTGTCTCTCCTTCTTTCTTATTTTTCTTGCACGGAGCGTGATGCCGTGCAATACTTCTTCTGTAATTATGTAATCGATTACAGAAATACTAGCATAGGAGTTTCTATATGGCAAACGGAAAAAGAGAATGCAGAAGAAAGAAGGAAGAAAAAAGTGTCCCGATCAGGAACACAGGACCCGAACTACGCTACAGAGGCTCTCTGCCGAAGCTCGGTATCAGGCCGCTCATAGACGGAAGGCAGAAAGGCGTGAGGGAGAGCCTGGAGGAGCAGACGATGCAGATGGCGAGAAATGCGGCGAAGCTCATCACAAGCAATGTACGCCACTCTAACGGCATGAACCTCGAATGCGTCATTGCCGACACCACTATCGGAGGGGCTGCAGAGGCTGCCTCATGCAGAGAGAAGTTCGAGAGGGAGGGAGTCATGATCACCCTTTCCGTCACACCATGCTGGTGCTACGGAAGCGAAACAATCGACAACGATCCCTTCACAGTCAAGGCCGTATGGGGACTCAACGGCACCGAGAGACCGGGGGCTGTGTACCTGGCATGTGCTCTCGCGGCATACTCGCAGAAGGGCCTTCCCGCTTTCGGAATATACGGACATGAGGTACAGGACAAGGACGACTACACAATCCCGGAGGATGTAAAGGACAAGATACTGCGCTTTGCACGCGCCGCCCTTGCTGCAGTGACCATGAGGGGAAAGAACTACCTCTCGATAGGGGGATGCTCGATGGGAATCGCAGGCTCCATCGTCGACCAGGACTTCCTCCGCTCATACCTGGGAATGGGCACGGAGGTCATCGACATGTGCGAGATAGAGAGGAGAATAGATGAGGAGATCTATGACCGTGATGAATATGAGAGGGCGATAAGGTGGGTACGCGAGTACTGCACGGAGGCACCCGACAGGGTGAACAAGGGGGAATGGGCGAGAAGCGAGGAGCAGAGAAGGAAGGACTGGGAATACTGCACGAAGATGACGATGATCGGACGCGATCTCATGATCGGCAACCCCGCCCTCAGGGAAAGGGGCTTTCTCGAAGAGGCCAACGGCCACAACGCACTCTTCTGCGGCTTCCAGGGCCAGAGGCAGTGGACGGACCACTGGTGCAACGGCGACTTCATGGAGACGATGCTCAACACATCCTGGGACTGGAACGGAATCCGCGAGCCCTTTACAGTTGCAACGGAGAACGACTTCTGCAACGGAACGGCGATGCTGATGTGCAAGCTCGTGACTAATAAGAGCGCCCTCTTCAGCGACGTCAGGACCTTCTGGTCGCCCGACGCAGTGGAACGCGTTACAGGCTGGAAGCCGGAAGGCATGGCTGAAAACGGATTCCTGGACCTGAGAAACAGCGGCTCGACGACACTCGACGCGGAGGGGATAATGACGGACGAGTACGGCAGGCCGGGAAGCAAGGAGTTCTGGAACATCACAGAGCGGGACGTCGAAGAGGGAATGAAGAACGTGAAGTGGGAGGTTGCCAACGGTCCGTATTTCCGCGGCGGCGGCTTCAGCTCATGCTTCCTCTCGAAGGGCGGAATGGCCCTGACGATGACGAGGCTCAACATCATAAAGGGACTGGGGCCCGTCATGCAGATTGCAGAGGGCTGGACATGTACTCTTCCCGATGAGGTTCACGAGAAGATTGCAGGACGCACCGACCCGACATGGCCGAGCACCTACTTTGCACCGCGTATCACAGGAAAAGGTGCCTTCAGAGATATCTACTCGGTAATGAACAACTGGGGTGCCAATCACGGCGCCGTCGCATTCGGCCACGTGGGCAGGGACATAATCACACTATGCTCCATCCTGAGAATCCCGGTATGTATGCACAACATCCCCGAAGAGGAGATCTTCCGCCCGAGTTACTGGAACGCATTCGGCGAGGACAAGGAGGGACAGGACTACAGGGCATGCAGTGCACTCGGACCTCTCTACGGAAAGTATTGACCGGAGAGTAACGAAAGAAGAAGAGGGGCTCAAGAGCGGCCCCTCTTTCCTTTGCAAGTCGCCCTCATGTATGGGAGAGTGAGAAGAAGACCTTGATCCTCATTGTCTCCCTCACCATCCTTCTTCCTTCCTCGACAGATGATATCTCACCCGAAGCAAGTGCCTGTACAAGGATATTGCCTTCGGCTGTGGCCTCAGCCGGCCCCGCAATGACCGTCATTCCCGTCTCCTTTGCCGTCCAGTCATTGAGAACGGCGTTATGGCAGCCGCCTCCGATGACGTAAATGGTATCGAATCCGAGTCCCGATGCCTTCTCGAGATCCCCGATCGCCTTCCTGTACGCTTTCGCCAGTCCGTGATAGATGCATCTCAAATACTGTCCTATGTTCTCCGGCTCCTTCTGTCCCGTCTCCCTGCAATATGCACAGATCCTCTCTGTCATATGATTAGAAGGAGTATCGGGAGCCATGAACCTCTCATCGAGGGGATCAATGTAACTCATATATGCCTTGTCTGAGAGAACGATGTCGTGTATCCGCTCCCATGTGTACTCCTCTCCGAGAGCTTTGAAGTAAGCCAGACACTCGTTCTGTATCCACATGCCCATGATGTTCTTCAATAGAAGCGTTCCCCCGCCCGTGCCCTTCTCGTTCGAGAATCCGCTGCTGTAAGCTTCGCTTGATAGAAGAGGCTTACTGAGCTCCACGCCGAGAATCGACCAGGTACCGGATGAGAGGAAGAGAGGTCTCTTCTCGAGAGAGGGTATTGCGGCAACTGCCGATGCCGTGTCGTGTGACGCCGCCGCTATAACGAGTATCTCCCCCTTTGCGCCGACGCTCTCCCTGACCTCGCTTCTCAGAGCCCCGAGCACCGTCCCGGGATGGACGATCTCGCCGAAGAGAGTGCGCTTAAAGCCGAGATCATCGATGAGATCCCATCTCCAGTCGTTCGTCTCTGCGTCGAGAAGCTGTGTAGTCGATGCATGCGAGAGCTCGTTCTTCTTCACCCCCGTGAGCCAGTATGAAAGAAGATCGGGAACGCTGAGATATGAGGAGGCAGAGCTGAAAGAGTCTCCTCTCCTCTTCTTCTGGGCATAAAGCTGGAAGACGGTGTTAAAGCTCTCGATTCCGACTCCCGTCTTTCTGAAGAGCTCCTCTCTGCCTCCCGCGAGAGCGCACACCTCATCGATGACGGCAAGAGTACGCTTGTCACGATAGTTATAGACAGGACTTATGAGAGATCCCGACTCATCAAGAAGTGCGTAGTCGACTCCCCAGCTGTCGATGGCTATCGAAACGACGTCGTCGTACCTTTCAAGGGCCTTTCTTATTCCGGAAAGAACCTCGTTGTAGATGGCCATTATGTCCCAGTAGAGCTCGTCGAGAACAGCTGTCGAAGGAGTGGGGAATCTGTGAACCTCCATCATCTCCTTCAGATTTCCGACGACAACCCTTCCGCTTGTCGCCCCGAGATCGACTGCTATGTATCTTTTCATATCATTCCTCCTTCCCTGTAATTCTCTAAAAGGTATTTCTCGGCCTCGAGAGACCATAGTCCCTTATGTCTCTTCACTATAAGTGCAAGCTCCCTGAAGAAGGGATCTGACACTCCGGCCTTCCCGAAGTCGGCTATGGCGGTAAGAGGCATCCTGATGTGCGTGTAGATAAGCTTCTTTCCCCCGGGAATCGACGGAAGGTTCAGAATCGTATCACCTGCAGTGTCCAGGCCGCCGATATGTGTAATCATCGCCGCAGGATTCAACAGTCCCCGGCTCATCATGTCCAGTGATTCGATCATGTCCTCTGTCGTTCCACCGCTTGTTCCTACAAGGTGGTGGGAGGCATAGTGGACGTTGTAGAAGTTGATCGATGCCGAGAACGATGTATCCCCGGGGCCTGCAAAGAAGTTCAGGCATCCGTCGTCGGAGAGTATCGCATCGGCCTCTTCGACGAGGGCCTTTACGGGAGCCATCAGAATAACATCGTCAAAGCCGCGCCCCGAGGGGGTGAGCGACCTCAGATATTCGTCACTCCTTTCTGTGTTCCTCGTATTGACGTAGATCAGCTTCACACCGTGCTTCTCGGCCTTTACGGGAGGTAAGAGCTCCTTCGCCCTCTCGATTCTTGCATCATCTATGTCAGTAACGACAATGAGGCCGGGCTTTCTGGGGTTGTGGACGGCATAGTCTATCGCCCCGAGTCCCATCGGACCGACGCCGGCAAGAACGGCAAGGCTTCCTCCCTCCTTTATCCCCATTATGTGTTCGTATGAGCCCTCCTTCGTATGGTACATCGCATGAAATGTCCCGACTATGCAGCTCACGGGCTCCGAGAGAGAACCGTTGAAATACGCCTCTCCCCTGTACTTCAGAAGTCCGCCTCCCTCTATTATATGAGCCGGGATCACGGCATAGAGGCTGTTTCCTCCGCAGTAAGGGAAGCTGTAGCCGGGATTCCTCATCATGCCGCGGTAGTTGATGGCAGGCTGGATGGAGCAGCGCTCCCCTTCTCTGTATTCTTCCTTCCACCTTCTTCCGACTTCAACGATCCGGCCGCAGAACTCATGGCCGATTATTACCGGATTTGACGCAACATCGGAGGGAACACGCTTGTGCCGCGGCCCCTGCATGGCAGCCTTATAGTCGCTCATGCACACCGAATTCGTAACTATCTCAAGAAGAATCTCATCCTCCCCGATCTCGGGAAGAGGGAAGCTCTCAAGCCTCAGATCGCGCTCTCCGTAGAGCCTCAGCGCCGTTGTCTCTCTTTTCATTTCCACCTCCTCAGTTCAGCATCACCTGACCGCCTGTGACAGGAAGAGCCTGTCCCGTCTCATACCTCTGCTCCACTATGTAGAGAAGTGCCTTCACTACATCATCGGTTTCACATCCTCTCCCGAGAGGAACCTTTCTCTCGTAGAATCTTCTGACATCCTCCACGCTCTTTGCGCCCGGGACCTTTCCCGTCCTCAGATACTGCACAAATAGTCCGTTCTCCGGATCAGACCAGAGAGGGCCCCTGAGGAAGTTTCCCGGGCATATGGCATTGACCTTTATTCCGCACTCGACGAGTTCGAGGGCAAAGCTCTGCGTCAGTCCTATCACACCGAACTTGGCTCCGGCATAGGCACCGTTGCGGTTGGAGCCTTCAAGGCCGCTCTTCGAGGAGATGACGATTATGTCCGTCAGAATATCATCAGAGGCCTCGTTCTGGGCCGCCATCAGGCGCGAAGAGTGCTTGGCGCAGATGAAGAAGCCCTTGTAGTCGACGTCGGTGACGAATTCGAAGTCCTCTAATGCCATCTCCCTCACGCTCCCTGCTCTGAGAACGCCGGCATTGTTTACAAGAACATCGAGTCCTCCCGTCTCGCTTTCGACAGCGCGGAACATCTCCCTCACCGACTCCTCATCCGTGACATTGACATATAACGGGAGGGTCATGGGAGTGCCGCACTCTCTGTTGATCTCAGCCGAGAGTCTCTCCGCCCCGTCTCTCTTCATATCTGCAATGAAGACGAATGCCCCCTTCTTAACAAGGGATCTGACAATGCCCTCCCCGAAGCCCCGGGCGCCTCCCGTGACGAGTACCGTCTTTCCCCTGACGGTGTCGTTTCTCGAAAACGAAGGCTTTTCGATTTCAATAAAGTCTTTATCCCCGGAGAATGTCTCGCTGTAGCTGTTTCCAAAGGAAAGAACTATGGGAGAAGTATCAAAGCCGATTGAAGACGGAACACGTCCGCCCTCCATGAAGACATGAAACATCTCCCTTATGAGATCCCTGTCGAGACGGATCACCTTCCCCGGCCTTTTATGCGGCGTCTTTCTTACAAAGAGACATCTCTCCCCGTTGTATGTCAGACCTCTGATGAAGGCCTGGATGAATTCACATTCCATAATACCCTCCGATTGTTTCTATATATTCTCCGGCACTCCTGTATACATTTCTGCACTCCAGTCCCCGGCCGATGGAGGCATAGATCTCGAGTCTCTTCTCGAGAGGAAGTGTGATCATGGGATTATCAGATGAGAAGAGGCCGAAGCGGAAGTCGACTGACGAAAGCTTTTCATGCGCGACAAGTGCCCATGCAGAATCAACAAGATGACGGCATACGGGAGAGAGAACCTCGGGCGAGGAGAAACTCTGCCGCGGCGAGTTTATGTCGACACCGCTGATCTCCATGAGGCCGTTATCCCTCGAGAGTGCAATGAGCCTCCTCATCTGTTTTTCCGTGTTCCTCGGCGGCATATATGTTACCGCCCTGAATCCCAGCCTCTTCAGATACGGTATAAGCTCATCAAGGTAGTCATCCTCGAACTTCTCCTTCTTCTTGTCCCCTGTAATGTCCCTCTCTATGTCCCCCAGGTATGCGTAGGCGGAGACGGCCCCGATCTCCTCTGAAAGGGCCAGGGCCTCCCTAACATCCGGGCACTCCTTCTCCCCCGGCTCTATATAGACTGCGGGAAGAAGCATCGTCTTCAGAATTCCCAGCAGATCATATTCATAATACGGACTCTCTCTCTCGAGGAGGCGCGCTTCAGATGCCGGCTCCAGAACGATGCGTAAATTCTCCCTGAGATAGTCGACAACACCCTGCCCCCTTCCGTATTTCGCGCTTATCTTCTCTGCGAGGGCGTAGAGTATGTGTCTCTCCGTCACTGTTCCGCCCTCATGTGCGTGAGATATCCCCTCGACGTCCTTCTCATAATCGAGAACAACACCGAGAGAGAGCCTGTTTATCCTCTCTGTAACAGCACGGCTGCGCTTTCTTCTCTCCTCCCTGATCGGAGAGAGGAAGGCCATGGCGTCATCGATGCGTGTACGCGGAACGCCGTGAACACAGATATAAGCTGTCCCTGTGGAGTCGGGACTGTTGATTCTCACCCCGGCAAAAGGAGTGTCGAGAAAGCTCACTCTGAGCTCGAAGCCGACAGTCGACGGCAGAGAGAACTTCCCGCTGACAGAAAGCATCTCCTCAGCCCCGCTGAGGGTATCATGATCGATGAGGCCCACGATACCCAGTCCGGCCTTCCATGCCCCATATACCGCACCCGAAGGGGAATAGGGAGAGAAGGAATGGAAGGTATGGACATGGTTGTTCACCTCCTGAGTACGCTTTCTCTCGATTTCACCTTTTCTTATTCTCTCAAGGATCCTTTCAACAGCAGCATCTCTCTCCTCTCTTCTTATCGAGTTCAGAGCCCTTTCGGCCATCATCAGCTCATCCAATCAGACGCCCTCCTTCTGTATGCGGTAGAACTCAATGTCGTTTCTCCTCGACCTGGGTGTGTATCCCTCGAGGGGGAGAATCTGCTCGTGTATCGCATCCAGAATGTCGGATGCATGTGCAAAGTAGTACTCCTCCATCTCCGCAGGAGGTGTGATCCAGTTACGCGAGCCCACCACCGTGCACGGCCCGTCAAGATAGCCGAAGCAGAGTCTGTTGAGGTTCGACGCCACTGTGTGCATGTACGAGCCGCGCTCTGCACTGTCTGTCACAAGTACGCAGCGTCCCGTCTTCTTTACAGATTCGACAAGCTTCTCGTACCTGAGGGGATTGATCCACCTGAGATCGATGATCTCGCTCGAGAGACCGTACCTTTCAAGCTCCTTCTCGGCCTCGAGGGCAGTATAGAGAGCAGGCCCGAGAGAGATGATCGTAATGTCATCACCCCTCATCTTCACATCGGGCTCTCCCTCCTCGATCTCGTAATAGCCCTCCGGGACACCCTCCTTATGAAACTCCTCACCCTTTCCGTAGAGCTTCTGGCTCTCGAAGAAGACAAAGGGATCGGTTCCCCTCAGGGCGAAGTTGAGAATGCCCTTGGCATCATAGGGAGAAGCGGGGTATGCACTCCTGAGGCCCGGCACCGACGCCACCATGCCCGTCCACTCCTGTGAGTGCTGTGCTCCATACTTGTTCCCGACAGATACTCTGAGGACGAGGGGAAGCGAAAGAACACCTGCACTCATCGCCTGCCACTTCGGCATCTGGTTGAAGACCTCGTCTCCCGCACAGCCCAGAAAATCGCAGTACATGAGTTCGACTACGGCCCGTCCTCCCGAAAGTGCGTACCCGACGCCGCTTCCGACGATGGCAGCCTCGCTTATGGGAGAATTGAAGAAGCGGTGGTAGGGAAGAATCTCCGTCAGTCCCCGGTAGCATGCAAAGGCCCCGCCCCAGTCCCTGTGGTCCTCTCCGTATGCAATAAGCGACGGATCACGCTCGAAGCGGTGGAGCATCGCCTCGAAGACTGCATCCCTGTACTGGTACTGCCTGGCTGCAGGATAGGGCTTTCCGTTCTCGTCGAATGCATAGCGCTTTCTTCCGGCTATCTGCTTCACCCTCGGATTATCCTCCCTCTTCTGCACCAGCTCCGGCACTCCCTCTCCGAATGCCTCCACTCTTCCCCTGCTGAACATTACGCTCTCTATGAAGGGAGCATCGATTATCGGGGAGATGGTATCATCAACGACGAGGGCAAGCACTCTCTTCATCTTCTCCTTCACCTTCTCCCCCATGCTCACGAGATCAGCCTCTCTTACAAGACCGTTATTGACGATATATTCCCCGTATTTTTTTATCGGATCCTCTGAGCGGAAGGCGTCAAGCTCCTCCTTTGTTCTGTAGGTCATCGCGTCCGAGGGGCTGTGGCCGCTGTATCTGTAGGTGATCGTTTCGAGCATGACGGGACCCTTTCCCTCAAGAAGGAGCTTCTTCTTTCTCTCGACTGCATCTGCAACGGCAAGGGGATTGAAGCCGTCAACCCTCTCTGTGTGCATTCCCTCGGGATTGACACCGAGTCCGACACGCGCCGCAATGCCGTAGCCCATGGTCTCCCCCGAAGGCTGTCCGCCCATTGCGTAGAAGTTGTTGAATATGTTGAGCATGTAGGGAGGAGCGCCCTCCTTATCCTTCCAGAGCGTCCTGTACTGGTCCATTGCGCTCATCACGAGTCCTTCCCATACAGGCCCCCTCGCCATGGCTCCGTCACCGATATTGGCAATGACGATGCCCTTTCTGTTGTTGAGCTTCTTGAAGAGGGCCGAGCCGAATGCGATTGCTGCGCTTCCGCCGACGATAGCGTTGTTCGGCATCGAGCCGAAGGGTGCGAAGAAGGTGTGCATCGAGCCGCCGAGGCCGCGCGAAAAGCCCGTGCGCTTTGCATATATTTCGCTAAGAGCACCGTAGAGCACGAAATTCTCCGCACTCTCCTTTGTGTCCTTACCGGGAAAGTGCTTCTCTATAACCGCGTAGGTCTCGCCGCCGTTGAAGCTCTTCATGATCTTTTCGATATCAGCGTCATCCATCTTCCAGAGAGCAGAGAAGCATTTTGCAAGAATTTCTCCATGACTGCGGTGTGAGCCGAAGATGAAATCCTCGCTCTCGAGTGCCAGAGCCTGTCCGACGCATGCACTCTCCTGCCCCGCCGAAAGATGTGCCGGCCCCTTGTGATTGAACATGATCCCCTGATAGACACCCTCCTTCTTGATGGAGTCGAGCATCGTCTCGAACTCTCTGATGAGAAGCATGTCATAGTAGACCCTGACAAGCCTCTTCTTACCCCACTTCTTCAGCTCCTTCTTGAAGTCTCCTCTGTATTGATTGACCGGGATCTCCACAGCTTTTACAGTCCCGCTTCTTCTCACTTCCTCCGGAACAAAATCCTTTACGTACTTACTCATATCTTCCCCTCACACATTTCTCTGTATATTTCATAACAACAGTCCCTTATTACTTCAGAGACACTCGGATGGGGGAATATGACCTCCACCATGTCCTGAACCCTCAGCTCCGCCTCTATAAGTGTCGAGGCCGAACATATGATCTCGCTTGCATAAGGGCCGATAATATGCACGCCGAGTATCGTGCCGGTCTTACTCGAGGCGATAACCTTTGCACACCCCGCAGCACGCTTTCCGTTCTCGGCGACAAAGCGTCCGTTCCCCCTCATCTGGACGGAGGCAGTCACTATCTCGATTCCTCTCTTTTCCGCTTCCTTTTCAGTCAGACCGCAGCCTGCAGCTTCCGGCTCTGAGTAGACCGCCCAGGGAATGGCAGATGTGCGCATCCTCTGACGCCCGGAGCCGAAGATGTTGTCTACGGCGACCTCGGCCATGCGTGAGGCGCTGTGCGCAAGCTGGCTTATGTTGTTCACGTCCCCGATGGCATAGACTGACGGAACGTTCGTCCTCATCGCACTGTCAACGACGACGGCTCCCTTCTCAATGAAGAGCCCGAGATTTTCCATTCCCTCTGTGTTGGGCCGCCGGCCTGCGGCGAGAAGGACGATGTCGGCATCGACTCTTTCCTCCTTTCCGTCACCGGAGCGGAAGATAACGCCTCTCTTCTCTATCTTCGTAACGCGGGACGAGAGATGAAAGGTGACATCTTTCATCGCCTTTCTCATCGTCCGGGCCATCTCGTCATCCATCATGGGAAGAATCTCGTCCATCATTTCGATGACAGTGACTTTCGTTCCTGTCATGGAGAAAAAGGACGCAAACTCTATTCCTATGACACCCCCGCCGATGACTGCAACGGACGAAGGGAGGCTCAGAAGAGAGAGAATGCCGTCGCTTGTGAGGACGTTCTCTCCCTCTGCGCCCTCGATTGGGGGACGCACGGGAGAGCTTCCTGTGGCGAGTATAAGAGAGGTGCACGAGTAGATATCATCCCCGACTTTCACAGTGTGAGCGTCGACGAATTCCGCTTTCCCGAAGATGACGGTGACACCGCTCTTCTTCATCAGGAATGCTATTGCGCTTCTGAGTGTCTCGACAGCCTCCGCCTTCCACTTCTGTGCTTCTCTGATATCGAAGGAGGGAGAAGAGTTTGTCACACCGTGCTTTGCACCCTCATTCGCAATTCTGTAGATCTTCGCACTCTTTAAAAGACTCTTTGTCGGTATGCAGCCGCGGTTGGTGCAGACCCCTCCGAGATGGTCCTTTTCGATGAGAAGAACCTTCTTTCCCATCTCTCCGGCACGCTCTGCCGCGACATATCCTCCAGGCCCGGAGCCGACGACTATAAGATCATACTTTTCCATGCCATCCCCCTAATTAGCGAGAAGCAGGAGCTCGAGCTCTGCTATGTTTTCTGCCAGTTCCATGAGGAATCTCGAAGCAGGTGCTCCGTCAACGGCCTGATGGTCGACGGTGAGAGAGAGCGCGATAGAATCGCGGTATCTTATCCCGCCGTTCTCCTCATAGGGACGGAGTGTAATTCCTCCGACACCGAGGATGGCAACCTCGGGTATGTTCAATACAGGTGTGAAGAGCTCGATCCCGAACGCCCCCACATTCGATACCGTCAGCGTGGAACCGGTAAGCTCCTCTCCAGAGATCCTACCGCTCCGCGCAAGAGAACTCAGCCTTCTGCTCTCAGAGGAGAGCTCTTTCAGCGTCAGGCTCTCCGCATTCCGTATTACGGGAACCATCAGACCGCGCTCGGTATCTGTAGCCATTCCGAGATGGACGGAGCTGAAGCGCCGTATTCTGTCACCGAGAAAATGTGCATTGAGGTCGGAAAACGACCTCAGCGTCCTTGCAACTGCAAAGAGAACAAGGTCGTTTATTGTCACACTTCCCACACCAAGGCGCTCCGGGGCACTCTTGAACTTCGCCCTCAGTGCCTTGAGAGAGCGGGCGTCGGCATAAATCGTAAGTGTCAGCTGGGCTGTGCTCTCGAGAGATTCCTTCATTCTCCTTGCCGTCACCTTTCTTATACCCCGGAGAGGAATATCTTCAAATGAGAAAATCCCCTCTTTCTTCTCATCCTCCACACTCTCATTCTTCAGAAGGTCTGCACTCGTGATCCTTCCCCCGATTCCGCGTCCGGATAGAGGCGTACAAAGGCCTTCCTCCCCGATGAGCGCTCTTGAGGACGGTGTGAGCTTTCCTCTCTCTTCAGAAGCCGCCTCCACATCCTTTTCGATGACCCTTCCCTTCGGCCCGGATGCATTGAGAGATGCAATATCTATGCCGTCTTTTGCGGCCCTGTTGAGGGCTCTCGGCGACGCCGTTGCCTCGTAGGAAGCAATTCGGGAAAGAGCAGATGGAGTGATTTCCTCCTTCTGCACTGCCGGGGACTCCTTCTTTTCGTCCTCCTCCCTTTTGGCAGCATCCTCTTTTATTGCAGTCTCCGCGCTTTCGCCCTTCTCTCCCACGAGTGCAACGGCCTTCATTACCGGGACCTCGTCGCCCTCTTCGTAGAGGAGACTGAGGATGGTGCCCGAGGCTGTGGATTCGACCTCTATTGTCGCCTTGTCTGTCTCGGCCTCCAGGAGAACCTCCCCCTCCTTTATCTCGTCGCCGACCTTTCTGCGCCATTCGACAATGACGCACGCTTCGACGCTGTTGCCCTGTTTCGGCATTAAAATCTCCTTAGCCATTATTACCTCCTCAAACTGTTATGACCTCGACCCCGAGTCTCTCCAGCCTGCGGCGGGAGGCTTCGGGGAAACCTGAATCCGTTATAAGAACATCGATGCCCGACGGAGGAAGAATGCGCACAAAACCCTTCCTTCCGTATTTGGACGAGTCCGCTACGACTATCGTCCTGTCGGCGCGTGTGCGCATCGCCCTCAGTATCTCGGCATTCTCGGGAAGCGATGTCGTGAGACCGTGCTCCAGTGTTATGCCGTCTGTTCCGAGGAATGCCACCTTTACGTGGTAATCCTTCATCTGCTTTGCCGCACTATGACCGACAATGCTCTCCGTCTCGGGCCTGTACTCCCCTCCGACAAGGGTGATCCTCATAGCGCCGGAAAACGAGGCGAACGGCAGAAGTGATATGTTGTTGGTTACAATGTGTATGTTCTTCTTTCCGGCAAGATACTTTCCGATCAGCGTACAGGTCGTCCCGTTCGATATGAGTATGGAGTCGCCGTCTTCGACGAAGGCCGCGGCACGCTTTGCCAGGGCCTCCTTCTTCTCCTGATTGATGATCCTCCGTCCCCCGTGGAAGCTGTGAGCGCTTCTCACGGCTCCCCCGTGCGTCCGCTGTACTAGACCCCGGGATGCAAGGCTGTTGAGATCGCTTCGTACCGTCACCCTCGACACCGAATAAAGCCTGCTGATCTCCTCGACTGTCACCTCCCCCCTTTCGGAAAGGAGGGCCATTATTTCCTCTTCCCTTGTCCTTGCTTTGATTTTCACACGCCTTTCCTTTCTTTTCTCTATGCTTTTGATTCTATTTCACCCGGGAGAATACGAAAGCATTGTTTTTGACATAATTCTTTACGTTTATTACATTTGGAGTTTTAAAGAGTGAAAAACGCCGATTTATATGTAAGAATAGACACCTCAAAAGGGAGGGAGTATGGCATCTTTTGTTTTCATTTCTGATGAAAAGGAAATATCTTTCAATCTTGCACTTGAGAAATACCTCATCGAGGAGCTTGAGAACAGAGAGAAGGTTCTCTATCTCTGGGTTAACAGCCCCTGTCTCGTCATCGGCCGCTATCAGAATCCATGGCAGGAGTGCAGAGTCGACAAGATCGAGGAGGACAAAGTCTTTCTTCAGCGCAGACCAAGCGGGGGCGGCGCCGTCTATCAGGACGAGGGCAATATATGCTTTACGATAATAACGAGCGAAGAAGAGGCCGACAGTGAGAAGAACTTCAAGATGGTGACAGATGCTCTGGCGAAGAACGGAATCGAGAGTGAGAAAAGCGGACGCAACGACATTCTCGTGGAGGGACGGAAGGTGTCGGGAAGCGCATTCATCCGGAAGAAGGGACGCTTCTGCCATCACGGAACGATGCTCGTCAACGCAGACCTCGGGAGGCTGTCGTCATACCTTACACCGACGAAGCATAAGATGGAGAGCCACAGTATCAAATCGGTGAGAAGCAGGGTCGCGAATCTCACGTCATACAGAAGCGGGATAACAACAGACTCGTTCGCCAGAGCCCTGACTGAAGTCTTTCTGAAGGAGAATAAGGCAGAAATCATCCATGTAGATAAGTCAATTCTTATTGATCATCCGTCGATCAGGGAAAGCTACAGCCTTTTCAGAAGCCGGGAATGGAACTACGGCCTCACCCCACGTTTCACGAACCGTATCACAGCAATATCATCAGACGGGGAGATGACGTACTATCTTGATGTCGCAAAGGGCATAATCAAAGGCGTCGAGATAACAAGCGACGCTCTCGATGCAGAGGGCATAGAGGCACTCAGAGGCTTACTCTGCGGCGTCCGGTACAGCGCTTCTGCACTGCGGGAGATCGAATGCGGGAGCCCCTTTGTCAGGCGCTCTCTCGCTCTTCTTTCATCGCTCATTGAAAATTAGAGAAAAAGAGGTGTCTTCCTTCTTCTCGCCCGGGGCCGCTTCAACTAAACTGTCATCATGATAAAGACAAAGATTGAAGACAGCGTTCTTGTAGAGCATCTTGAATCCCTTGAAGATGACAGGAGGGAGATCTTCCTCATAGCCGACGGCAGCATAAGAGTGAGCGCGGTAAGTGCAACAAGACTTCTCAACGAGATGAGGGCGAACCATAACACGGGACTAGTTGAAACATACATGCTGGGACAGGGCTACATAGCGGGAGCTCTTCTCTCGAGTGCAGTCAAGGGTAATGACCGCATACAGATGACCATTGACTCGGGCGGTCCAGTGAAGGGCATGTCTGTCGAGGCATGGGCCTGCGGCGCCGTCAGAGGCTACCTCGTCAACAACCCCATCCCCCTCGAGAAACCTCTCGAAAGTCTCGACACATCCCCCATCTTCGGACCGGGCTTTCTCACGATAACCAAGATCCTCGAAGGCTCGAAGACCCCCTTCTCGGGACAGGTCATGCTGGAGTACGGACACCTGGCACAGGACCTTGCACTCTACTACGCAAAGAGCGAGCAGACTCCATCGCTCTTCTCGCTCTCCATCTCCTTCGACAGGGAGGGAAGAGTATGGGGTGCAGGAGGAATAATGATGCAGGCCCTTCCGGAATGTGACACATCCATCCTCGAGAAGCTGCAGACACAATCGGGGCTTCTTTCGAAGATGGGAGAGAGCATCGGAGAGGGAAATTCTGTCCGTGACTACATAATGGACCGCTTCTCGTCATACGGCGTCGACTACCTCGGACATACACCCATCGGTTTTTCATGCCCCTGCAGCAGAAAAAACTACGAAAGGTATCTTGTAAATCTTCCGCAAAAGGAAAAAGATGAAATACTCGGGGGGAGTTTCCCCCTTATGATACAGTGCTTCAACTGCGGCACTGAATATGAATTCTCGAAGGAGCAATTGGAAGAGCTCTTTAAAGAGGAGAAATAAGATGGTCTATTTTGCAATGAGCGCAGCCAACCAGGGTGATCTGATCGCCGAAGAGGCAAGAAGATGCGGAGCCGAAAGAGTCAAGGCAACACCGAGCGGAGTGGAGATCGAGGGAAGTCTCGAGTTCGGTTACCGCTTCTGTTTCAACACGCGGATAACATCAAGAGTGCTCTGGGGCCTCTACGTCGACGACGATGTGAGAAGCGACAAGGAGCTTGAGGAGGCGACTCTTTCCCTTCCCTGGGAGGAATACGTCAATCCCGACAGGACACTCAAGGTTACATGCACAACCCAGGACTGCCCGTACATCAATAACAGCCATTATGCGGCTCTCAAGGTCAAGGACGGCATCGTCGAGAGAATGAGGGAGAAGTTCGAGGGCAGAAGACCCAATATCGAGATAATCGATCCCGATGTGACAGTGCACGTACATATCGACAGATATACAGTCAAATGGTATATAGACTTCTCCGGAGAGAACCTCTCGATGAGGGGCTACCGCGGAGAACAGACGGAGGCTCTTCTCAAGGAGCACCTTGCAGCGGCGCTGCTTTCGCGTAGCGAATGGAAGAAGAGCGTCGACGACGGCTCTCCCCTTCCCTTCATGGATCCCTTCTGCGGCTCGGGCACAATCGCCATCGAAGCGGCCTTGATGGCAACAGACACAGCACCGGGGCTTTTGAGAAAAACTCCCTACCAGTTCGAGAAATTACCAAACTTTGACAGCGCCCTCTTCAACAGAATAGTCGATGAGGCAGAGGAGAGACGGAGGAAGGCAATAGACGAAAGAGACATCTCGATCTATGCAGGGGACATATCGCGTACGGCAGTCGAAATCAGCAAAGCTGCCGCTCTCAAGGCCGGAGTCTATGATTTTATTGCATTCTCCACAGCAGACTTCACGAAGATGACCTCTTCTCCCGCAGCTAAGGGATGCATAGTCACAGATCCGCCCTACGGCGAAAGAATGACAGTGAGGGACATAGACGGACTCTACAGAGGAATCGGAGAGACTCTCCAGAACGTATTCAAGGGCTGGAAGGTGACGATTCTCACCGGTAACAGCGACCTTCTGTCAAACATCGACATGAAGCCCGAGAGGACGAACAAGCTCTTCAACGGCGGCATCGAATGCCAGGCAGCCCACTACTCCGTCTTCACGGACGAAGAGAGGGAGGCGATGATGAAGAAGGCCCTCGAGAAGAAGGAGAAGAGACTCTCCGCACCATTGAGCGAAGGTGCGAGCTTCGTCTACAACCGCCTTATAAAGAACATGAAGGAGATAAAGCCCCTCATGGAGGCACAGGGCGTCGAATGCTACCGCATATATGATGCCGACATGCCCGAGTATGCAGCGTCTGTGGATATCTACATGGGAAAGTGGATAGTCGTCAACGAGTACAAGGCTCCGAAGGAAATTCCCGAGGAGGATGCCGCGAGGCGCCTCGATGAGCTCATTCTCGCAACAGAGAGGGCGACAGGAATCGACGTGGAGAACATATTCGTCAAACAGCGCTCGAGAATGAAGGGCAATGACCAGTACAAGAAGCTTGCCGGCAACAACCGCATGCTCGTCGCACGCGAAAACGGCCTCAATGTACTTGTCAACTTCACCGACTACCTCGACACCGGAATCTTCCTCGACCACAGACCCGTGAGGGCCCTTATCCAGGAGATGGCAGATAACAAGAGGTTCCTCAACCTCTTCTGCTACACGGGAACGGCGACACTCAATGCAATAAAGGGAGGAGCACTCAGCACAGTCAGCGTCGATGCATCCCCCACATACCTGGCGTGGATGGAGCAGAACCTCCAGATAAACGGCTACTCGACGACGATGGGCAACTACCTCTACCAGGCCGACGTGATGGACTGGCTCTGGGACACTTATGACAGATTCGATCTCATCTTCTGCGATCCGCCGACATTCTCCAACAGCAAGAGCAGAAGGAACAACTTCGACGTGCAGAGAGACCATGCCGCACTTATCAGGGCAGCCATGATGCATCTTTCTCCGGGAGGAACACTCATCTTCTCGAATAACCTCAGACGCTTCCGTCTCGACGACGAGGTGAGAGACAACTACGTCGTGCAGGATATAACGGAGAAGACGATCGGAGACGATTTCAGGCGTAATCCGAATATCCACCACTGCTATCTCATAAAGAACAAGGTGAAGATAAAGATCAGAAGGAAGTGAATGAGAAGAGGCCCGTCCGGGGCCTCTTTCTCATGTCATAGTTCGTCGTATTTCTTCTTCGAGTTCTTCGCCTTCTCCACAGGGTACTTCGTCCTGTTAAATGTCCTACCGGCGGAAACCCCGGGGCTTGCCCCGTGGGAGGAGCCGGATAATTACTGATGCAGTGAAAGTTGCATCACCTTGTCTATATCAATCCCTTCTAAGGGGGAGTTTACATAACCTCTCCTCAAGCCCGAAGGCTATCAGAGAGTGGAGATAAAATG
>CAVACS010000018.1:0-25453 GCA_963587105.1 Anaerovoracaceae bacterium
ACTGTTTAAACACGGACCGTAGAGCGAGAAGCTAGGACAACACCCATCGGTACCTGTACATTCTCCCGTAACGTAGTGCTTATGCACTGAGGCTAATCAACAAGGGTATGCTCGCTTTCGCTGCATACCCCGGGACTTGTCCCGTGGGTTGTTGATAAGCTATAACTTCTCCACAATTCTCAATTTGCTCGAACGTGACGGGGGATTCTCGTCACATTCCCTGTCTGTCGGGACAATAGGCTTCTTAGTCAGAATTCTAATGTCGCCGTATTTGCTCTCTCTGTCCTTGAAGGTCCACTTCACTATCCTGTCCTCGAGGGAGTGGAATGTGATTACTCCGACCCTTCCGCCTTTATTGAGAACTCTCAGCGCCTCCGTAAGCGCCGGTTCGATCCTGTCGAGTTCCCTGTTGACCTCTATCCTTACGGCCTGGAATGTCCTTGTCGCAGGATGAATGCGTCCGTATCTGTATTCGCGGGGAACAGAGGACCATATTATGTCCGCAAGCTCCCTGCTCGTGACGATCCTCTTCTCCCTTCTTCTTTCACAGACGGCACGTGCAATTCGCCTCGAATAGCGCTCTTCACCATATTTATATATGACGTCGGCAAGGGCCTCCTCGCTGTACTCGTTGACAACTCTCTCCGCCGTCAGACTCTGCCCGGTGTCGAGTCTCATGTCGAGTTCCTCGTCCTTTCTGAACGAGAATCCCCTCTCGCTCTCCTCGTAGTGGAATATCGAGATACCGAGATCGAAGAGAACAGCGTCCGCAGATTCGCTTTCACGCTCTGCCAGATAATCGTTGAACCATGTATTGACGCTCTGGAACCTCGGTCCGTACTCCTTCAGCCTCTCTGCTGCCTTCTTCTGGATCTCGCTGTCTCTGTCTAGTCCGATTACAGTCAGGAGAGGATACTTCTCAAGAAAGAGCTTTGTGTGTCCGCCTTCTCCTGTCGTACAGTCGATGAGAACAGTAGGCCGCGATTGAGGAAGCCTCAGGTTTTCAAGCACCTCGCTGTGCATGACGGGGTAATGCAGAATCTCCATCTTTATCTGCCCTCCCCGTCATAAATCTTCTGAGCAAGCTCGCTGATTGACACATCATCCTTATCCTGCTCCTCCTCATATTTTTCGCTGTTCCAGATTTCTACGGCATAGCCTGTTCCGACAAGCAGTGCCTCTGATTTCGGGAGGAGGTTGAGGGCGGTGCGTGCACGCTGGGGGATACTGATTCTTCCGGCGGAATCCACATCGACATATTGTGCCGGTGATATGAGCTTTCTCACGAGCTGTCTCTTTTCTCTGTCCATAAGCGCTAGTGGGGTTGAGAGGATTTGCTTACAGAACTGGTTTTCGAAATAGTCGGGAGTCATAAGCATCAAATGGTTCTCGTCCAGACCCGGAAGAATCACCACCTGTTGTGAGCCGATGGCAGTCCTCAGTCGTGCAGGCAGAGAAAGACGGCCTTTGTCGTCTATCTTTCCATCGTACATTCCTGTGAGAAACTGCATCATATAGCCTTCCAATGGGTTTTCACCCGTTCTTATATGACACTTTATCCCACTTTACCCCACTTTTCAACACTTTTTCCCTTTGAATTATACTATTTCTTATAACTTCTATATCCTTCAAAGGTAGAAACACACTCTCTCCACTATGGAAACAGCAGCAGAAAGAGGGACAAAAATATCCCCCCGGAGCCGGGAGGAATGCTGAGAGGGGGAAAGCCGGCCGGGGATGACGGACGGCTCTGCCGGTATCATATCCATTCGGAGAGAGCAGCTTCGATCTTCGCCTTCTCGGCCTCCATCTTCGCCCTGCTGAGAGAGCCGGAGGCATATGGAAGCCTCGATTCTATGACGAGCTTTGCATACTGCAGAAGTGCAACAGCCTCCTGTCTGTCCGAAATGGAAGTCAGTTCTGCAGCAACATAGAAGGGAGAGCCCTGTGTGGATTTGTAGCCTTCGTAGTATCTGTTGATCTCCGCCCTTCCGCACTTCTTGTCGACGGCCTTGTTGTATGACTTCAGCATCGACTGGAATTCCTTCGTCCTCTTCGAGCTGTTCCAGTTCCTGTCCCAGAGCTGCTGGGCAAGTTCGAGATAGTTGGTGCCGTTTGTTCTGTTCGTCATGTCCTGGGTATCGAGACACTTTCTCATGTAGGAGATCGCCCAGTTGTCGTTGCCGAAGCTGATTCCTCCGGGAAGCGAATTGTAGAGCACGCCCATCACATACCAGCTGTCGGTTTCAAGCGGGAAAGAAGAGAAATTCTCGAGAGCCTTTATTTCGAGATCTCTCATCCCGCCGGCCTTGCCGAGGCTGTTGAGTGCACCGTGGACCTGGCCGCAGCGTCCGACCGCGGAGCTCTTCCAGTGGTAGCCGTTGGGAGTCTCCTTCAGCGAAAGCGATGTGTAGGCATAGTAGAATGCCGAGGAAGTATCCTCTTCGGAGGGTTTGTCGTTTGCGCCGTAGTCGCCGTAGCCTGCAAGCTTCTCGCTCTTTGTCATATTGTCCTTGTTCTCATCGACGAGGGTGAGCTTCGTGCGGCTGAGACGCCACAGTATCTCGGCCTTCTCACCGCTCGCGGTGCTTTCGGAGAGACACTTCAGAAGATAGTCATAATCCTTCTGGTAGTCGTTCTCGTTGTAGAAGTATCTGTCGCTCTCGGCGGCTGAGAATGATGCCGAAAGTGTCAGAGCTGTAAAAAGTATAAGTGCCAGAAAAGCCAGTTTTTTCATCTCAATTTCCTTCCTTTTGAAAATGATGAACGAGTTTATGCCGTTACACAAGAGAAATCAGAAGCGAACGGTTCTCCTCCAGTGTTACAAAGAGCCTGTCGTCTCTTATCTCCGCCCTTGTGTCTCCGAGAATGACGGAAACTTTATTTGACGGAAGGAACATGAGCTCTAGTCCGATCTCCCTCTTTCCTCCTCTGTTGATGACGGCTGCCCATGCTTTTCCCTCCGTGACTCTGATAATGGCGAAGGCCTTCTCGTCGAGTGCTCTCAGAATAAGAGCCGAATAGGCAAGATCCCTCTCCTTTCTGATCTCTCCGAGACGGCGGACGAATGAGAGCATATCCTTGTCCTGATACTCCTCTCTCCACTCCATCGGATAGCGTGCGCCTTCGTTGGAATCGAGGGTGCCGGAAAGAAGAACTTCGTCCCCGTAGTAGATATTGGGCATTCCGGGGAGCATGTAGAGTGCAAGAAGCACTCCCTTGTAGATATCCCTGTCGAAGATCCGGCTGTTGTTGTGGAGACGGGGTGTGTCATGAGAATCGAAGAGATTCATCTGCAGGTATGGTGTCTGTCCCGGAACGGAATCGACTGCCGCCTTCATGAACGAACATACGTCGGTGGAAGTGAAATTCTCCTCCAGATCCGGGCTGTGGCCGTCACGACTACAAAGGAAACGGTCCTTCTCCCCCATCCAGCTCCTTAAGGGACGTCCGGAGCCGTAGTAGTTCATCGTGGCATTCCACATGTCACCCTGAAGAAAGAGCGTGCTGTCATCCCAGTCCTCTCCCACAATGTAGAGGTCCTTCTTGACCTTCCTCAGCTCGATGTTGATCTCCCTCCATATCTCATTTGTCAGCTGCTCGGAGCCCCTTCTCCCGACTTCGGGCGCGACATCGAGTCTCCATCCGTCTATATCATAGGGCTTTCTGAGATACTTCTTCATGACGGAGTTCTCTCCCCGGTACATATAGTCTCTGAGCTTATCTGAGGAATACCTCAGCTGCGGCAGCGTCTTCACATCCTGCCAGTAGCAGAGAGAGCCGTCGGGATTGAAGTAGTAGAAATCATGTTCATCGGATGAAGGATCCCCCAGCGCCTTCTTCAGCCATACGCCGTCAAGTCCTGTGTGGTTTATGGAGATGTCGAGTATGACCCTGATGCCGTTTCTGTGCATCGTATCTACAAGACTGATAAGAGCCTCGTCACCGCCGAGCTTGGGGTCGATCTGAAAGAAGTCGACAGTATCGTAGCGGTGAACCGAGCGTGATGAGAATATCGGGTTGATGTAAATGACATCGACACCGAGGGAAGAGAGGTATGAGGCCTTCTCCTCGATACCTTTGAGGTCGCCGTTGTAGAAATCACAGCACCTCGATTCGTTCCAGCTCTTCGGAACATCTGTCCACCCGGGCGTCGTAACCATACCGCCGTCGAAGCTGTATTCTCCGTTCTTCGCCCCTACGCTGCTCTCAGCGTTGTTGAATCTGTCGGGAAAGATCTGGTAGCAGACGGAGGATGCAACCCACAGGGGAGCACTCTCTCCCGTCATAAGGGAGAAGCGCATGGGAACGGATGGGGTGTAGCGTGTGACTCCGGCCTTTGAATAGTACCGGCTGACACCGCCGGAGATGAAGACGAAATAATAATGGAAGAGCTCTTCATCGAGATTTACAGGTACGGAGGCAGAATATTTCACAGCCCCGTTGTAGGATCCCGACACTTCCATCTCCTTCATGAAAACAAGTCCCGTCTGGCTGTCGTACTTGATAAGAACGCTCTCGACCGGCCCCGAGACGGCAATGGAGAGAGTGACATCCTCACCCTTGGCGGGAAAGAGAGGAGATACGAAATCCGATGAGAAGGATGAAAAAACCTCAGGTAATTCTCTGTTCATAATAAAAACCCCGCTCCGATTCTATCAGAGGGGGCCTGAAACAACAAGGCGGACCTTATTTTTTGATGAGACGGAAGAAATTCTGATTCGTCTCTTCGGGGTCGTTCGTGCATGTAAGGTCGAGGACGATTCCCCTGTCCTTATAGTATTTGATAAGAGGCTCAGTCTGCTCTCTGTATACGTCGAGTCTGTGCCGGATAGCCTCCGGCTTGTCGTCATCCCTCTGGATGAGCTCCTCACCCGTCTCGTCGTCCTTTCCCTCCACCTTCGGCGGATTGAAGAGGATATGGTATGTCCGTCCGGTGCTCCTGCAGATTCTGCGGCCCGAAAGACGCTTGATGATCTCCTCCTCGCTGAGGACGAAGTTGATCACGCCGTCGAGCTCTGTCATCTCTGCAAGTGCATCAGCCTGTGCGATCGTACGCGGGAAGCCGTCGAGAATGAAGCCGTTTCTGCAGTCATCCTCCCCGAGGCGGTTTCTGACCATCTCGATAGTGACTGAATCGGGAACGAGGGAACCGGAAGCAAGGATTTCCTTGACCTTCTTTCCAAGCTCGGTCTCGTTTTTGATGTTCGATCTGAAGAGATCACCCGTTGAAATATGCGGTATGCCGAGATAGTCCTTGGCTACTGCTGCGATTGTGCCCTTTCCGGCGCCCGGAGGGCCTAAGAATACAAGATTCATCTTTAAACCTCACTTGTGCCAGTTTATCGAAAGAGAGAGCAAAAAGGAAGATGTTTTCATTCATCATAAGGAAAGATGACCCGGAGATACTACTCAATCGCCTTTAATTGGTTTAAATTGTTAGGAAGGAGCATAGAATGAGCAACAAGATAATCCTTCACGCCCAGGATCTGGACGGATTTTTAAACGACAGCGACAAGAAAGACATAGAAACTGTACGCACTCTCTACAAGAAGAGCCTCGAGGCATGTTCGAAACTCGAAAAGGACTTCTCGGATGGTGAAGCACAGGATGAGCTTACACAGAGCGCAGCTGAAATCGGGTCGTTCCTGAAGTCGGTATGCGCGCTCAACAGCCGCATTCACGTATACTCGTTCGAGACACCGCGGGAGCAGCACGGGGAAGCCAGCAGGATAATCGCGAAGCTCCGTAATCCCGAAACGGGACACGAGGAGTTTCTCTATTACATCCAGAGGGCGTACGAGCTGATGTTCGCCCACTCCTTTGCAGACAAGAACCTCAATAACAAGCGCAGCATGATCCAGCCCACTCCCGTCACGATTCCCTGCACAAACTACGCCGTCCACAGGATCCCGAATGTCGATGAGCTGGCACACTCGTCGGTCATGTGCGTCATGCTCAGAGGAGCACTGCTGCCCAGCATGATCATCTCCAAGGAGTTCCAGGACTACTCCTCCGACGACACCATCACGCCCTTTGCACTCTTCAAGATAAAGAGGGACGAGAGCAAGAAGGAAAGCAACATGGACTATGTTCTGGATCTCGACCGCTCATTCTTCGACATCGAAAAGCTCGAGGGCAAGGATCTTATATTCGCCGACCCGATGAATGCAACGGGAGGAAGCCTCGTTACAATTGTGAAATATCTCAAGGAAAGAGGCGTAAAGCCCCGTTCAATAAAGTTCATCAACGTCATCTCGGCACTCAAGGGAGCCTTGAGGATAACACGTGCAATCCCCGAAGCCGAGGTCTACACGCTCTGGATGGACCCCGTACTCAACGACAAGGCATATATCCTTCCGGGACTCGGGGATGCGGGAGACAGACTCAACGGCATCGACAGAGGCCCCGAGCCGAGGAACATGATCCAGCTTATCGCAGACTACGGCTCATCGATAGTCAATCTCTATCGTGATCAGGTGATCGAAATTGAAAAGACTGTTCTGGGTTAGTATTGCTCTTCTTCTCCTGATTTCCTGCAGAACCACTGTGACGGGAGAGACCGAGTCCATCCCTGAAGACAGTGCGGGATGGTATGATCTTCTCCAGGTCGAGGAGAGCATCGAAAACAGATACAACCTCCTTTACTCTCTCTACAGCGAGGGTAAATACGAAAGCGTCATCGGAGAAGCTGAAAACGCCATTCTTCTCTACCCGTCCTACACGAGGATACTCAAGATAAAGGCCGCAGCCGAAAGGGAGCTGTCATTGAATGATGAATACCTCTCCTCTCTCGCCCTCATACTCGAGAGAGAGGGGGCCGATGAGGAGCTGAGGGATCTCTACCTCGATGCCCTCATCGAAAACGGAGAAAAAGAAAAGGCCCTGAGTTTTGCCTCAGAGACCATTTCTCTCTATCCGGAGAATGAGAAAGCGATCGAAATACTGGCAGAAACGAGTGCTTTCTACACTTATCTCAAAGAAACTTTGCAGTCTCAAGTCTGACGAGCCTGTCACATTCCTCGTTGCCTTCTATGCCCGCATGTCCCTTCACCCAGGACCACGTGACAGAAAGCGAAGAATTGAGAGAATCGAGTTCGAGCCAGTATTCGACGTTCTTCACGGGGGTGCGCCCTGCTGTCCTCCAGCCGTTCCTCTTCCATGAATTGATCCATACCGTTATGCCGTTTTTGACATACTGGCTGTCGGTAAGAACCTCCACTTCCGTCTCACCCCTCTCGAGTGCATATCTGAGGGCCATGATGACAGCCGTAAGCTCCATTCTGTTGTTTGTAGTCGCCGCCTCGCCGCCGCTTCTTGTCTCGACGAGCTTCCCGTCCTCTGATACGGCATAGGCCCAGCCTCCCGGCCCCGGGTTGCCGGAGCAGCCGCCGTCTGTGTAAAAAGTAATCAATCCCTGACTCCTGTCTTCTTTATGATATGATAGCCGAACTGTGTGCGTACGGGACGCGATATGCTTCCCGTCCCCATACGGGCCACCGCCAGCTCGAATTCTCTGACCATCTTCCCTTCCCCGAACCATCCCAGGTCTCCGCCCTTCTCCTTCGAAGGACATGTGGAGTACTGGTGTGCCAGTGATGAGAAGTTCTCTCCCTTCTTAAGTCTCTCGTAAAGCCTCTCGGCAGTCTCCCTGTCTTTCACGAGTATGTGTGATGCACGCCATTCCATATTATTCTCCAAGTATCATGGAGCGGTAGGACTTCATTTCGATGTCCTCCTCTCTCAGTCCCAGTTCATGAAGAACCTTGTGAAGCTTGTTCTGTTTCTCCCTGAGTGTGTCCTCTGAGGCTTCCTTGAAGGGAATGAGGATCTCCATCTCGAGAAAATAACCGAGGTTCCTCTCATCTGCATCCTCTCCGTACCTGAAGCCGCTGACCTCCAATAGTTCCACATGAATATCTCCCTGTACAAGGTCCCAGTCCAGGCCCGTCTTGCTCTTACGGAAGTAAGGCTCATAGCCGAGGCATTCGAAGAAAGCCCTCGCCTTCTCCTCCTCCGTAACCGGGGCGAAGAATTCAAACTCGTCATTCTCCTCGCTGAGAGAGTCCGAACGGGTCTTCTTCGCCGTGAACTCCAGCACTCCGTTGGCACGCCTTATCCTGAAAGCCTGGTGCTTCTCGCCCTTCCTGTGAAAATAGAGGTCGCTCTTGTTGACACTGTGTCCCTCTCCGAAGAGGCTCTCGATTTTCCCTCTCAGTTTCTCCTCGTCCCCGGCATGTGCCTTTATTTCAATCTCGTAATGGCCGCTCCGGGCCTTTTCCTGATTATCCTTCCTCATAATCTCCTTCTTTATTTCCAGGGGAAGATCATTCCCTTGAGTGTTCTCACTCCGACGTTCTCCCTCTCCTTCTCCAGAAGCTCGTCCCAGTTTATATCCTTCTTCGTCTTCCCGGGATTCTCCTCAAGCCAGTCATATTTCTTCATGAGAAGCTTAGTCATGTCGGCCTGGCTGAGAAGAATGCCGCTGATACCGGGCAGCAGTCCTATCGTAAGGACGCTGATAACTGTGTCGAATAAGATATGAAGTAGAAGAAAGAGGCTCTTTCCCGGGTTGTCGAAGGATACGAGGAAAGACTTTCTGAGAGTCTTCACCGGTCCGTCTCCCGGAAGCATCGTCATAAGCGGAAAATAGTACGGCAGGGCCAGGACGAGGAATATGACAAGCCAGACCATCACGATGGGGAGTATGTATCCCACGGCATTATCGAACGAGAGATAGAACGGTATCGTGATGTAGATGCACATGAAAATGAGAGCAAGGATGAGAAAAAAGAATAGAGAGTGCCTGATGTTTCTCCTTATTCCCCTGACGTACGGTCGCCACACATCGCTCTTGTAGTCGGCCCAGTTTCTTGCACTCTCTGCCGTTCCTCCAAGGGAGATGCACATCAGAAGTACAATGACGGCTGCGCTGAGAAAGAAGAGTATGCCGCTCTCCGATGTAAGATACATGAGGGAGAGACCTATAAGCAGGAGCCCCAGATATACAAGATTCTGAAGAATAAGCTGGAGAAAGTTATCCCAGCCGTCAAAGAAAGCCTTCTTTATGAAAAAACCGACCATGACTAAAAGATAACCAAATATCGGGAACAAAACAATGAAGAATGGAAGTATTCGGAAAAATGTCGCTGGCATAACCAGTGAATGAAAAATCAGACATTATCCTGTATTTTTATACAAAATAAAACATTCGTACGACTTTGAGTCATTAAATTCCTATCAAAACTAATCGAAAATTACAAAAAAAACCCTGTTTTTATATAAGTTTTGTATTTACAAAGTGAAAAAAGGGTGTTACTTTCTAATTACGGACTTGAATGGTTTATCCAGGTTGCCTTGAAAAGGGACTGTCCCAGACATACAGGAGAGGTCCTGTGTGCGCGTTTAACAAATCCCCCCGGTCTGAGATGGACGGGGGTGTTTTTTTTACAGTCTGCTTCTTCTATGAATGTATAAGATTAAGACACTGACCATTAAGCCTGTAATGTAGCCCGAGGTGTCGATCATCACATCAAAGGGGGAGCATGCACGGCCGGCGGAGAAGAGCTGATGCAGTTCGTCGAGGGTTGCATACGCGACTCCGAATGCAATGCTCCGGGGATAGATATTCTCTGTTCTCTTCAGAATGAGAGATGTCGTGAAAGAGAAGCCGAGAGCCGCGAATTCAGTAAAGTGTGCAGCCTTCCTTATAAAGGACGCCCACTTTATTATAAGAGTCCGCTGCTCCTTTGCTGTCATATCATTAAAGCCTCTGACAAAGATGGAGAGAATGACTCTCACCACACCCGAGCTCGTCTTCGAGGAGGAGGATGCATTCTGGCTCGAGAAGAAGAATATCGCAGACATGACGACGAAGGTGAGAAAAATGAAGAAGATGAGAAGACGTTTTCTACTGTTCATAGCCTATGTTGAAGCGGATGGAAAGGGCATCGAGTCCCCTCTCCCCTGCCTGTGTTCCCTTTTCCTCCCAGTAATAGGCGGCCTCTAGTTTAATGCCGGCATACTGCAATGATGTGCCGAGTGTAAAATAACCCGAGTTCATTCCGAATCTCAGAGCCAGGATATCCCTCCATTTCAGCTCGAAGCCGGTATTGAAGCGCTTGAGGAGCCTCCGTCCCGGCTCGGAGAAGTTGTCGTCATAATCGTTTATCGTCAGAAGGTCGTTCAAATCAACGGCAGCAGAGAGGCCGAAGTCCCCGAGTGTGATCTCGTACCCGAGGCCGCAGTCAAGCTCTCCCTTGTTCTCGATTTTAAAAAGGCTGTAGTCGAGAGACGCCGTATTGACAGAAAGATAATCTGAAAGAGCTGTCTCCGCCACTCCCATATGATAGTCTGAAAAGAGGTTCTTATATACCACAGACAGGCTGATTCCCCTCCATGAGAGCGTGACGGCAAGATCCGTGACGGGAAAGGCATAGCCGTATGCAAACTCAGTCGTTATCTTGTCTGCTTTCTTTCCGATGATCTCATTCGCCTTCATCCTCTCGGAGAATATGAGATAGTTGAACTTCATCACGGCGCCCGCTCTGAGAGCGAAATCACCGAGTGTGAATCCGCGCCCGAATCCCAGGGCGAACGAGAAGTCCGTTTCGTTTATGACGGAGCCGGAATATGTGTAGACGGTATCTGAGGCGTAGAGCCCGAGTCCCAGGCCGCAGGGCGTGACGAAAGATGTGTATATATCTGCCTTCCCGAGCGGTGCCCTCTCCGATGACACCATATCAAGGAGCGAGGAATAAAACTCGCTATCCTTATAATTGCCGGAGAAGAGCATCTCGATGAAGCTTCTGCCGTTCGATGTACGTGTAACAGCATCGTGGATATGATGGACTGTGAGGGAAAGAGCGGGATAAGAAAAACTGAATTTCCCGCATGCAAGCGACGAAGGATTGACAAAGAGGCCGTTTGACGGATCAGAGAGGGCAAGGCCTGCGCCTCCCATCCCCTTCATCCTGACATCGGTTATCTCGAATCTCTCTCCGATTTCCCCGTAGCCGTAGCTGTTCTGAGTCCAGTCATCGATAAGCGGCACAGAGGAGAAGAGGATTGACAGGGGTAATAATAAAAGGATAAGTACTGCTGTTCTTTTCACTCCGCCCTCCGACTATTTGACGAAACACGCCGCAATGAACTTCGTGATGCTTGTCCCGCTGAAGAGTGCGGTCGTCCCCGACACCCTGTTCAGGATTTCCACGGACTCGAAGAGAAAATCGTACATATCATCAAGAAGTGAACTCAAAAGTGAGGAGACATTCTCCGCCTCTTCTTCCGTTTTTTCGCCGTCTTTAAGGAAAGTAATGATCTCCTTTGGAGTACGTGAACAGATGTTCACCATGACATCAAGTACGACAACGTCGCCCCAGGTTATGTCGCTCTTCCTTTCAATTTTCTCCTTCAGATCCTTCGTGTACTCCAATAATGTATCGGCTTTTCCCCCGGGAATGAACGGAAAAACCACGGTATTCAGAAATTCAAAAAGTGCATCATACAGTTTTATAGTTCCCTCTGCAGCTATGAGCGTTTTCTCGTCTTCGACCTTTTCCGAGAGGCGCGAGAGCACATAGTCTGAGGCGGAGGACGAGAGAAGAGCACCCAGGATAGTCAGATCCGACGGAAGAAGGAGATCCTTCACCTCCGATAAATTCACAATTGATTCTGTTGATACTCTTACCGCCCATTCCCCCCAGGCGATGACCGAATATCCTTCCGTCCCTGTTCCAAGAGTTATGAATTCGCGACTTTCCCCCTCGCTGTCTGTATAGAAGAAACGCTTCCCTTCTTTGAACTCAAGGCCTCCGACATCTTTGCCTTCCATTTTCTCACTTTCGGCTTCACATTCGACTGTGAGGGAATCGACAATAAGGTCGGCCTCTTCCCTGTTGAAGCCGATTATGTTCCTCCCCATCGCACCGGAGATGGAGACGAAGGCATCACAGGAGGAAAGCAGAAGAGAGAGTGTGATAATGAAAAAAAGCCTGATCGTCCGTTTCAACTGCAGCTGTCCCTGTACCTTATATATAAAGGCTACCGTTTCCGGTAGCCAATATTATATTGAGTTTGCCTCAGCGTTCATAGCCCAGGTTGAAACGAATGGTAAGTCCGTCAAGCCCCTTCTGGCCTGCGACCTTGCCGTATTCGTTCCAGTAGTAAGCAGCTTCGATTCTGAGAGCAAAGAAATCGAGTGCGGCACCGACTGTGAAGTAGCCGGAGGAGAAGCCTCCCCTGAGCATGAACATATCGATAAGACCGACTTCGACACCTGCGTTCAGATGCTTCATGATCACCCTGCCCGTCTCACCGTCCTTGAACTCTCTGAACATTCCCAGAAGGTCCTTCATGTCGACTGCGGCAGCGAAGCCGAAGAGGGAGGAATCGAATTCATATCCGATACCGGCATCGAGTGACGGCGTTGTATCGATTGTAAAATCTTTGTACTCAATCTTTGACTTTGCAGTCTCCGCTATCTTTTCAATCGATGTATTCACGATTCCCATCTTATAAGAAGCGAAGAGATTCGAGAGCACGACGGAAGCACTGAGCCCCTTCCACTCAGCCGTCAGACCAAGATCGATGACGGGAACGGAAGCGCCGACTGCGATGTTCAAAGACATCTTCTTGATATCCTCACTCTTGATAACATTGGCAAGCTTGAGTCTCTGGTTGAATGCAATGACATTCATCTTTCCCGTTACACCGGCCGAGAGACGGAAATCTCCGAAGTTGAAGCCGTATGCGTAACCGAGAGCGGCAGATGTCTCGACGTAGTCGATGACTGTTCCCGAACTTGTATAGACGGTGTCCCTGGCATAGATGCCGAGTCCCAGTCCGAAGGGAAGAACAAAGGAAGTCGATACATCGGCACTGAGAAGAGGAGCTGTCTCCGTTCCCACAGTATCGAGTATGGCTGTCACGAGAGCATCCTTGTTGTCTTCCTTAACCTTGTCTATAAGCTTGTTATTCAAAATGTCATATACATGATAGAGAGTGACGCTGATAGAGGGAAGTGAAAGCTTGAATGAGCCCTCTGCAAGGGATGCGGGGTTAATAAAGAGTCCGTTCTCGGCTTTTACAAGCGAGAGCCCTGCGCCTCCCATTGCGGCCATTCTCGCGTTCGTCGGGACGAAGTGTGAGCCTGCATACGAATATGCTGCGGGAGTTTTATCGTAGTCAGACTTGAAATCAGCCTTGTAATCGGTTGCGGCCGCAGCTTCTTCTGCGTACAGAGATGAGAAGCAGATCAATGCGATAAGTAAAACTGTGAATATCTTCTTCATATGAACGCCTCCTTACATCACCATACCGATGAGTTTCTCGAGATCCACACCGTCGAACATCGTCGTCGTTCCCGATACTGTATTGAGAATGCTTGCAGTACCGACGATGGAGTCGTTAGCCTTGTCCAGTACATCTTCCACGGCTTTGGAGGTATCACTGCCGCCGGAGAAAACTTCAAGAACGGAGCTCGATGAATCGCTGATGACGTTGGTGATCGTCTGAAGAACGACGAGATCTCCCATCGTCAGGTCTTTCGTCTCTCCCGTCTCTTCATCCTTCTTTGTCAGGTTATCGAGAATCGTATTGATGACTTCGCTTGCCTTCTTCGTCTTCTCGTCAGCATCCTCAGAGGCGTCAAACTTTGCATTTTCAAGAAGTGCAACAATCACAGTCTTCGTGCCTTCTGCCGCCTTCTTCGTAGCTTCATCCTCGATTGGCTTACTGAGCTTCTCGAGCGTCTCCGCCTTTCCGCTTCCTTCGAGAGCCGATGTTATGAGGGAGATGTCCTGCGGAGGAAGAACTGTCTCGATCTTGTCGAGAGCCTCAATTGTTTCAGCACTTGTCTTCGGGAGAGTTACGGCACCGCTCGAGCCGATTCCTATGACAGTTTTCCCGTCATCCGTCTTTCCGACAGAGTAGAGCTCGACATCGTCATCTCCGTCCTTATATGTGAATGTACTGCCGCTTTCAACTGCAGTTCCGCCTATCGTCTTCTTTCCGTCTTCTCCTGCGGTGACGCCATTCTTCTTCGTCTCATTCTCCTCGCTGACCTTGACGCTTTCGACTGCAGCTTCAAGCTGCTTCGTGTCTGTGCCCAGGATATTGCCTCCCATTCTGCCCATGATGTTCACCACTGCGTCACATGAGACGAGAGAGAGACAGAAGACAAGAGCCAGAAGGGCTGTAAAGATCTTTACTTTCATGTTTTCCTCCTCACTGGGGATTGATATAAGAGCTTCCTATTAACTTAATAACAATTATATATGCTCCCGGGTTACCTGGACAGGAAAAGATATCTCTCATTTCCTTCTCCGGGACACCTCTCCCCTTCCTTGCACTATTCTAGCGTCCAAAACAGAGTGCACGCAACAATCATTCTTAACTTTTTATGTAGATTTTACACAGAGACGCCCTATTGCCAAAACTCCTCTCTTTTGTGTAGGATGACAACAGTTGCGTTACGCAATGAATTTCCTTCCGTATGGAAGAGATATAGTGACGGGAACCCGGTTGAGGATTATTCATCAGTACGGGTTTGCGAAAAGGAGTAACTACTATGGCAGTAGTAACAATGAAGAGCCTGCTCGAATCAGGCGTACATTTCGGCCATCAGACAAAGAGATGGAATCCTAAGATGGCACGTTTCATCTTCACAGAGAGAAACGGAATCCACATCATCGACCTTCAGAAGACAAGTGCATGCATCGTCGAAGCTTATGAAGCTGTCAGGGCACAGGTTCAGAACGAGAAGCAGATTCTCTTCGTAGGAACAAAGAAGCAGGCACAGCAGGCTATCGAGACAGAAGCAAAGAGATGCGGCATGCCTTATGTTTCGAACAGATGGCTCGGCGGTATGCTCACGAACTTCACAACTATCAAGAAGAGCATCGCCAAACTCAAGAAAATCGAAAGAATGGAAGCTGACGGCACATTCGACTCCCTCACAAAGAAGGAAGTTGCACAGAACCTCAAGATGAAGGCAAAGCTCGAGAGAGACCTCGGCGGAATCAAGGACATGAAGGAACTTCCGGGCGCACTCTTCGTCATCGACACAAAGAAAGAGGCTCTCGCTGTTGCAGAAGCAAAGAGACTCGGCATCCCCGTCATCGCAGTCGTCGACACCAACTGTGACCCCACAGACATCACCTACCCCATCCCGGGCAACGACGATGCTATCAGAGCTATCTCTCTCTTCGTCGAGATCATCGCCAATGCGGTAATCGACGCTGACAGCGAGGCAGGTATCCAGATCATCGAATCACTCGACGATGAAGAAGAAGCATTACAGGGCACACTTCCTCCCGAAGCAGAGAAGGACGAAGTGATTGAAGACTACTCCAACTATGTTCCTTCCGAAGAGAAGAAAGAGGAAGAGACAGCTGAGAGTGACGACGAAGAAGAATACTTCAACAAGTAATTAAGGAGAAATACTATGGCTGCTATTTCAGCTTCAGATGTCAAGAAATTACGTGATATTACAGGTGCAGGCATGATGGACTGCAAGAAGGCTCTCTTACAGGCTGACGGCGATTTCGCCGCTGCTGAGAAGATTCTCAAGGAGATGGGTCTTGCAGCTGTTGCAAAGAGACAGGACAGAGCTACCGAAAACGGAAGAGTCTTCGTTGTCTCTAACGGCAGAAAGGTCGTCATGCTCTCGCTCTCATGCGAGACGGACTTCGTTGCAAAGAACGCAGATTTCGCAAAGCTCGGCGAAGACCTCTGCCGCGTCATCCTCGAGAAGGATTACAAGGAGCCCAATGACGAGCTCAAGGCTATGGTCGACGCACTCATCGCAATCATCAAGGAGAACATGAACCTTGTCTCCTTCGTCGTTTACGATATCCCGGAGAACGGCTACTGTGCTACATACGTGCACGGTGAAGGTGCCGTCGCAGTATCTGTCATCCTCACATCCGACAAGAAGGAAGTCTTCCAGGATGAAAAGGTGCAGGAGTTTGCTCACGACCTTGCTCTCCACTGCGCTGCATACAAGCCCCAGTACCTCTCCGACAAGTCTGTCGAGAAGGCATACGAGGATGAACAGCTCTCGATCTTCCGCGCCCAGGTCAGCCAGGACGAGAAACTCGCATCCAAGCCCGACAAGGTCAAGGAAGGAATCGTCAGAGGAAAGCTTTCGAAGCTCTACAAGGAAATCTGCTTCCTCGATCAGGCATTCGTAAAGGATGACTCCAAGAGCGTCGCACAGGCTCTCGCAGACTGCGGTAAGGCTGCAGGCGCAAAGCTTGAAATCGTCTCCTACTCTGTTTTCCAGGCAGGTCTCAAATAAGGAGTCACCATGCAGACTGTTATCAACAATACTGAAAGCAAAATGAAGAAGAGTGTGGCAGCCCTCGAGGCTGACTACACCCAGCTCAGAACAGGCAGAGCTTCGGCCGCCCTCTTCGACAAGATCAAGGTCGACTACTACGGAGCCGAGACACCCCTGTCACAGGTGGCGTCAATCTCTGTTCCTGAAGCAAGAATGGTCGTCATTCAGCCTTGGGATAAGTCTGTTCTGCCCCAGATTGAGAAAGCAATCCTCAAGTCCGAGCTCGGACTCAATCCGAACAACGACGGAAAGCTCATCAGAATCAACTTCCCCGCCCTCACGGCCGACAGGAGAAAGGAACTTGCCAAAATGGCCAAATCAAGGGCCGAGGAAAGCAGAGTCTCCGTAAGAAATATCCGCCGTGATGCAATGGACGAACTGAAGAAGATGCAGAAGGCAGCATCCATCAGCGAAGACCAGCAGAAGGAAGGAGAAACAAAGATCCAGAAGCTCACCGACTCCTCCATAGCGGAAATCAACAGGATTGCCGAAGCAAAGGAAAAGGAAATCATGGAAATATAACAAATGAAGGAACTTGTACACCTCGCATGCATAATGGACGGCAACGGCCGCTGGGCCGAAAGCCGGGGCCTGAAACGCATCAAAGGCCACGAAGAAGGCTCGAGAGCCGCCGAAAGGGTCGCAAGGGGATGCATCGAATGCGGTATCAGGTTCCTCACTCTCTACTGTTTTTCAACTGAAAACTGGAAAAGACCCCGTGAGGAAGTAGAATACCTCATGGGGCTTCTTGCAAAGCAGACGGTTCTCAACATTCCGAAGTTCAATTCCCTCGGAATCAGAGTTGCCCTTCTCGGAAACAGGGAGGGAATCCCCTCCTCCGCCCTCTCCTCACTCGACAGGACTATGAGGGAGACGAAGGATAACGGAAAGCTCACCGTCCAGCTTGCAATCAACTACGGCGGGCGCGACGAGATAGCCCGTGCCGTCAACAGAGCAGTCGCGGACGGAGTGAGTCACTTCGAGAGCGATACTCTCACCCGTTATCTGGATAACCCGTCAATTCCCGAACCCGATATGATAGTACGCTCCGCAGGAGAGGAGAGACTGAGCGGTTTCATGCTCTACCAGTCCAACTACTCCGAATTCGCATTCTACGACAAACTGTGGCCCGACTGGGATGAAAGTATGGTAAAGGAGATTGTCGATGACTATAATAAGCGGATACGTAAATTCGGAGACGTAAAAAAATGAGCAGTTCACTCAAACAGAGACTGATTACGGCCGCAGTAGGCCTTCCACTCATTTTCTGCTCGATATTCTTCTTCCCGCAGAAAAACCACCTTCTCTTCAGCATCATCGTAATCTTCGTATCGGCATGCGGATGCTGCGAACTCAAGAACAACCTCATCAGAAGAAAGATCGTGACACCCCGTACGGCCTATCTCGGCATTCTTCTTCCTGCAGCCGAACTCATCAACATGAACCTATTTCCGGATGTGGAGATAACAAAGTTCGTGCTCGCGGCTTTAATCGCAATATCATTCCTGTGGGAGATTATTCACGGTGCTAGGGACAACTTCGAAAACTCACTGTGGCGTATCGCCTGCACGATTCTGAATATAGTCTATCCGGGCCTCTTCATGGTCTACGGAATAAGAATCTGCTACCTTCCCGAAGCCGAGAAGATGATCTTCACCTTCCTCTGTGTCGTCTTCGGTTCAGATTCACTTGCATATTTTTTCGGCCTGTTATTCGGGAAGAACAACAGGGGCATCGTCAAATGCTCCCCCAATAAGAGCGTCGCAGGCTTTATCGGAGGCACCGTCGTCGTCGGCCTCATCGGAGGCACCGTCACGCTCGCATTCCCCGGCCTCTACCCCTTCTCGCCCCTGGCTGCATTCGTTCTCTTCTTCTTCACTGCCCTCTTCGGGACAGCTGGTGATCTCTTTGAATCGATGCTGAAGCGCACATGCGGCGTCAAGGATGCAGGAACGATGGTTCCGGGACGCGGAGGCATGCTCGACTGTATTGACTCGCTCTCCATCGCCGCTCCGATATTCGTTTTCGGAATCGAGCTCATTCTCGTATGGTAAGGCTTGTAATTCTAGGTGCAACAGGCAGCATCGGGACGACGTGCCTCGAGGCACTGAGAAGATGCCCGTTCCCCGTAAAGGTCGTCGGAGTAAGTGCTGACAGAAACCGTGAGAAACTCGATAGAATATCTCGGGAATTCGACTGTCCATCCCTTCTGACCGCCGGTGATATCGCACACTCGAATCTGAAAGAGTTTCTTGAAAGGACGAAGTGTGAGATCGTTCTCAATGCAATAGCCGGTTTTGACGGTCTCTATGCAACAAAGACCGTACTCGAACTCGGCCTCGACATTGCTCTTGCAAACAAGGAAAGCGTCGTCTCCGGGTCCTCTTTCATCTTCAGCCTTGCGGAGAAGACGGGCTCAAGAATAATCCCGGTCGACAGCGAACACTCCGCAATCTACAACCTTCTCAGGAACAGAAAGGCCTCAAAGCTTGTTATCACCGCTTCCGGAGGCCCGTTCGTCGACAGAGAGGATCTCTCCACGGTTACAAAGGAGGAAGCCCTTGTCCATCCGACATGGAAGATGGGGGAGAAGATCACAATCGACAGTGCAACGCTTGCAAACAAAGGTCTGGAGGTCATAGAGGCGAGTTTTCTCTTCGGCTTTGGACGCGAAGACATAGAGGTTGTCGTTCACAGACAGTCCGTCGTTCATTCACTCATCCGCACCCCCGATGGCGCAGTGTACGCACTTCTCTCCCCTCCCGACATGACACTCCCCATAATGAGCGCCATAGGTGACGGCCGGTTCGATACTCCGTCTATCGTACAGCCTCTCTCGTTCAACAACCTCAGCCTTACATTCGAGAAGCCTAAAAGAGAGAAGTTCCCCCTCCTTGCTTACGCCTACAAAGCACTCGCCATCGGAGAAGCGGGCGGCATAATCTACAACGCATCCGACGAGACTGCAGTAAGGGCATTTCTTTCGGATGAGATAAGATTCGACGAAATAGAGAAGGTTGTAGCTCTCCTCCTGGAGGATTCATCGCTCATAAATACTCATCCTTCCTCATATGAAGACGTTCTTGCACTCGACAGAAAAGTACGTAATGCAGCCTCTCTTCTCATAAAGGAGAAGCCATGGAGAGAATAGCCGGGTACGCTCTCACTCTCTTCTATCTTCTCATAGGACTTCTCGGAACGGGAATTGTGATATTCATCCATGAGCTCGGTCACTATGCATCAGCGAAGATGTGTCATGTCAGTGTCGAGATACTCTCCTTCGGCTTCGGTCGTCCAGTCTTCTCCCACATGGGGAAGAACACCGAATTCCGCATCTCTCTCATCCCCTTCGGAGGCTACTGCAGACTCGGAGGATCAGAGGACTTGTCCGTCGCACTGGCTAACAACGAGAAGAAGATAGCCTATGCAGAGCAGGGTTCCCTCTTCGCAATCCACCCTCTGAAGAAGCTCTTCATTTATGCTGCAGGCCCGGTGACGAACCTCATTCTTGCATACATACTCTTCTTCATCGTTGCACTCATTCCCGTCGAAAGAGTGTCGAACAGAGCGTATGTCGCTCCCGTTTCAGATTACCCTTCCCTCTTTGATCTCGATATTGTCCAGGACGGTATAGAGAAGGGAGACGAGGTCAGAGGCTATGACGGAAAAGCTGTAAAGGACTATGAGGATCTCGCCTCCTACCTTTCTTCAAGAGAGGGAGAAAGCGTAACGCTGACTCTCATCCGGAACGGAGAAGAGATGGAGAGTACAGTAACTCCCACCTTGATCAACGGAGGCTGGACATATGGGATAACCAATCTCGTAGAGCCTGTCATAGGACGCAGCGAGAGCCCTCTCTTTGCTGTCGGGGACAGGATAAAGAGTGTCAACGGTGTAGATGTCGAATGGGATCTCGATATACTCTCAATCGAAGGTGAAAGCTTCACGTTCACACTCGAAGGAGAGGACAGAGAAATAAGGACGGTAACTCTCGATTCATCTTCCTTCCCCTTTGCATTCCTCAGCACCCTGAGGGTCTATAGAGATACGGCAAATCCATTTGGTGAAGCATACCAGCGCACATCGGATTTCTTCTCCCGTACTGCTTCGGCTATCGCCAGGCTGATGACACTTCATATCGGAGAAGCGCTCAAGGAAATTTCCGGCCCGTTCTCGAGTGCATCGAATATGGGGAGGATATCTACACTGGCATTCAGGACAAGCTCCTCAAGCGGCATAAGAACAGTTTTCTACCTTCTTGCTATCGTCTCGATTTCGATATGTGTCGGGAATCTTATCCCCATTCCGACCTTCGACGGCGGCCAGATGCTTATATCGGCGGCAGAGATCATAAGACGCCGTCCACTCAGGCCGAGGACCTACCTCATCCTTCACATCACAGGGCTCGTTCTTGCCTGGGCGATCGTCATTGTGATGAACTCCTTCTCCTTCCTCTCCTCTGCTATCTGAAAACCAGCGCAAAATAAGACCTTGTTCAGTTAAGAGCCATCTCATAATTGGCAGTCAAATTATTCTGATAGCATAGTATGACGGCTAAATGCGTTTTGAAGGTAGAAAAAAAAGAAAAAGGTTTTAAGTTTCCGATGAAGATTAACATCGCATTTGTGGATGATATGGCCTGGAGCTAACCATTAAACCGTCAAGTTAATTTTTGACAGTTCCTTATTCCCGATGAATAAATGTGTTTGAACAGATTATTCTGGAATAAAGAAGAATGTGGGATTTCTCCTCCCACGACTTCATCAGTTGCTGCTCTTGCGCTTGCCGCCTGTATCCTTCGGCTCGTAATCGATGAACTCGCTCGACTGTGCGACATCTGCATAGTATGTGAGAGGACCGTTGTAGCCGATTTTGAAGTATCCCGTTTCACCGTTTCTGTTCTTGGCAACAATCATCTTCGTAACCTGTATTGAGGCCCTGCCCATGCTGTCCTTGAGGTTCTTCTGCTTCTCCTCGTCCGAGAGCGTCTTCTTTCTGTGCAGGAAGCATACGATATCGGCATCCTGTTCAATGGATCCCGAGTCACGGAGATTCGAGAGAATAGGCTCCTGCTCCTCACTCTCTCGCCCGACCTGGCAGAGAACGACGACAGGCACCTTCAGCTCACGTGCAAGCTGCTTGAGATTGAGCGATATGTAAGATACCTGCTCGAACTTCTTTGCGCTGACCATATTGCTCGGAGGACTGATGAGACCTATGTAGTCGATGACAATACAGTCGATCTTCCTCTCCTTCATGATGACACGTGCCTTCGTTCTGAGCTCGGTGAGGGAGATGTTCGGTACGTCGACTATGTATAGATTCTCCCTCAAATCGTAAAGGCGCTCGAGAGAATCCTTGACTCTGTCCATCTCATCGGAGAAGAATGATGACTTCATGATCTTCGAAAGCTCGACCTTACTGTCCATTGCAAAGAGTCGCTTTGCAATCGATGCGGCAGGCATTTCAAGGGAGAAGAATGCGACCCTCTTCCCGTTGTTGATCATGTTGTGCATCATACTCAGGGCAAACGCAGTCTTTCCGATACTAGGACGAGCTGCGATGATGACGTACTCTTCCTTTGCAAATCCGCCGTTGGTGTATCTGTCAAGAACCTCGAAGCCCGTCTCAACCCTGTCGTTCAGATCCTTGTTAGTCATCTTGTCGACAACGGAGCGGAAGGTGTCGAGAAGGATCTTACCGAGTTCGTACTCCGATGCAGTGTAATTGAGACCGCTGAGAATAGAATCGTTGAGCGTCCTGCTTCCGCTTTCGAGCTTCTCCTGGATGTTCACGGATGGATCAAATACGCTTTCCATCAAGGAAGAGGAAACATGGAAGAGGAGACGACGACGCGAGGCTTCCTTCACTATCTCGCAGTATTCGGTGACGTTCGCGACAATGAAGGGCTGTGCCGTAAGCTTGGCGATGTAGCCCGCACCTCCTGCTTTTTCCAGGAGGTTCTTCCGCTTCAGGTATTCCAGAAGAATAAGGGAATCGAAGCTGGACTTGCCCTCATCGTTCACAAGAGCGGAAATTGCTTCGAATATGACCCTGTTGGTCGGTGAATAAAAATCGGAAGGCGAGACAAGCATTTCAACCCTGTCCCAGCATTCCGAACTCAATAAAAGAGCTCCCAGGATAGACTTTTCCGCTGTTTCGTCGTGTGGCAGGGTGCGCAAACCCTTCAATTCGTTATCCTGAGAACCCGGCATGTTTATTCCTTATTAACCCTCTACAGGTGCTTCTGCTTCTGCTGTCTCTGCGGGAGCTTCAGCTGCTTCTACTGCTTCTGCCTCAGCAGCCTTAGCAGCCTCTTCTGCAGCCTTGGCAGCCTCTTCAGCAGCCTTTGCTGCTGCAGCAGCTTCCTCTGCAGCCTTCTTTGCCGCAGCCTTGACCTCTGCTTCGCTGAGAACGTTGAGTGTGATGACGGACTTGTCGTTCTCATACAGATGAGCGACGATCGAGTATGAACCAGTCATCTTGATAGCGTGTGTAGGAACATCGAGCTTCTTCTTCTCGATATCGAAACCTTCCTTCTTGAGAGCTTCCTGGACCATCAGAGATGTGACAGAACCGAAGAGCTTTCCGCTCTCGCCTGCAGGAACAGTGATTGTGAGTGTGACCTTGTCGAGTCTTTCCTTGAGGGATGCGCTTGCTTCTCTCTTCTCGACCTTTCTCTTCTCGATCTGTTCAGCCTTCTGCTTGAAGACAGCAGCATTCGCCTTGTTGTAGATGACTGCTGCACCTGTCGGAAGCAGGTAGTTTCTTGCATAGCCGTCCTTGACTGTTACGATGTCGCCTTCTTCGCCGACATGTACGACATCCTGGTTGAGAATAATCTTCATTTTTCTTTCCTTTTCTTCAAATCGAAGAAGTTCTCAAGTATACCGATGAACGGCACTCCTGTGAGAACGATAATATTTAATCCCGGAATCAACAGTCCTGTAAGAGCCAGAATAACGAAGAGCTTCATGCTCCCGAATTCCGGAAATCCCCGTCTGATCCATACCAGAAGTACAGCAAAACCCTGCACTCCGTAGAGAATCAGGAATGCCGTCGTTCCACTCATGCTGAGAAGGTAGACGACCGTCGGTACAGATACAAAGCGCGAGACGAGAGAAACCGCAAGGAGAATGATCAGAGGCCATATGAGGGCCGGTGAAAACTCAAGTGCGGACAGCTTCTCATCCCAGTCGCCTTCTCTTGAATGTGATACCCTTTCACTGATAAAGAGCACCACACAGGTTGCACCCACCACCAGAGGAAACATCACGACAGATGCGAGGCTTATCATGACGAGGAAGACACTCTTCACGTCGACAGACAGTCCCACACTCTCGAATATGCTCTCGAGGTAAGCCACAAACGCATCTTCATAGGCACTGTAGATGTCTCTGAAGAGCGCCCTATCTGCACAGAGAATGATACTGACTGCCAGTACCATCAGGAGAGATGGAAGGAACGAAAGCAAAAGCCGTCCGTCCACTCTCCTGCCCTTTGTACAGGTCCATATGATTCCCGCCGCTGACAGCGACAGAGGAAAAAACAAATCCAACAGCACCATGAAGGGATAATACGAGCTACCATACATCTGCCAGAGGCTGTATGCCGTTATGAACACACATTCCAGACCAAATACGATAAGGCTATCCTTCTTCGTGTGCCTCGTTGAAAAACCCAGAAGAGGCAGTGCGATGAAAAGCGTCAGAAACGAACTCAGCATCATCACCAGCGATATGGCCAGCGTGATCACAGCGTCCCTGTAAGGAAATCCTGCCCTTTCACGTCCCTCTTCAATCATTTCACTCACTGCTTCTCGAACGGAAGGTAAGCAAGTGTTCTTGCTCTCTTGATTTCTCTGTTGAGAGCTCTCTGGTGCTTTGCGCATGTACCGGTGATGCGTGCAGGAAGGATCTTGCCCCTCTCTGTAATGTATCTCTTGAGAGCTTCGGGGTTCTTGTAATCTGCTGCAGGTGCGCCCTGACAGAACTTACAGACCTTCTTCTTGAAGCTTGTCTTTCTACCGCCGAGCTTCCTGTCCTTGTTGAAGCCGCCCTTATCCATTTCTGCAAAGTCTTTATCGTCTTTCATTTTTTACTCCTAATAATAATCAGAACGGAATATCATCGTCCTTGAAATTTTCGGGCCCGTTACCGACCTGGGGTCTTGTCTGAGCCGTCTGTTGTCTTGTATAGCTGCTGTTCTCCGCCGGAGAGGAAGAATAAGCGCCGCCGCCATAGCCGCCGCTGCCGCTGTTGTTATAACCACTGTTATTATTGTTGTTATTGTTGTTATAACCGCCACTGCCGCCACCCTGGCGCATAGCCATTTCAGCTGCGGAACCTTCTCCGCTTCTGGACTGTCCACCTGTAAGTGTAAGCTGGTTGACACTGACTTCGAGTCTGTACCTTGTCTGGCCGTCGTTACCCTCCCATCTGGACTGTCTGAGGTCGCCCATCAGGCATACTGTACGTCCCTTCGTGAGATAAGCATTGACAGCTTCGGCACTCTTGCCGAAATACGAACATTCGAAGAAAGTCGCATCTTCGCTCCATGATCCGTCAGCATTCCTCTTTGCTCTGTTGACAGCTATTGAAAAGCGTACGATCGGGTTCCCGTTCTGTGCGTACCTCAATTCGGCATCTCTGGTAAGTCTGCCGGTCAATGTTACAAAACAGATGTCTGCCATAATTCTCCTCAGATCTTTTCAGGGTTGATGAACAGATACTTCAAAACATCGTTGGAAAGCTCGAACGCTCTGCTCATATTCTTGATGACAGAACCTTCAGCCTTTACTTCGAAGTAGAAATAGTGACCTTTTTCCTGCTTGTTGATGAGATAAGCGAGGTTCCTGACTCCAAGATCCTCCTTCTTATCGACTTCTACGCCGTACTTGGCGAAACTGGACTCTACGAGTTCGAGTCCTGCTTTTGTCTTATCCTCGTTTGCATCGAAGATAACTGTGAACTCATAATTTGAAATCATGAATTCCTCCTTGTGGACTTAAAATTTGATCCGATAACATCGGATAAAGAGGTAGCATCATGTTAGCTAAAAGAGAGAGTGAGAGTCAATCGAACTACCCGCCCTTTTCACTTTTTTATG
>CAVACS010000019.1:0-6208 GCA_963587105.1 Anaerovoracaceae bacterium
ATCAGCACCAGCCTGTCGGACGATGCTTTCCTCGTAATGTATTCAAATGCAGCCTTCCAGTCCGGAAATGCTGAAATGAAATACCCTTCAAAATAAGTCTGGACAGTCCGGGAAAAATCGGTGAGATTCAAAGGATCATTCTTTTCCTGAGCAGAAAAAAAGAGAGACCTGTGTCTTTCTGAAAATTCTTTCAAAATGGTGGTCTTTCCTATCCGCCGTCTGCCATAAAGTGTAAGAAATTCGAATCTGGGACTGTTATATAATCTTTCCAGCTGATTTAATTCCTCAAGTCTTCCAATCATAAGCGGTCTCCCTGAATGAAGATACATAAATTACTCGTAAGTAGTATACTCACAAGTAGTATATTGCGTAAAGCTCGGTTTTTCAACTGTTTTCCATTTTTCGGAATCCCGTTACAACCGGAGAAAAAAAAGATTTACTCTGCGATGACGTAAATACGTATATCGCAGAAGTAGATATCAGCCGGCTGCTGCTGCCGGCATGAAGGGGAATATTCCGTGATCCGCGGGGAAAAGTACGGCTACTCTATCTGAGCCGGGTCTAACCTCTGAAGTTGGAGGGAAGGTTCTTCTTCTCCTCTAAGAACTCCTTGTAGAAGGGCATGAAGGTCTCTCTGTCCCGGATGACGCAGCCTGTGGGCTTGTGCGCTCTTATAAGGTCTCCGCACTTGCCGCATGTGAGGCATATACGGTTAGGATCTATGCGTCCTTTTTTGATCTCGTTTGCAAAATCGGGATCGGAGAACTGCATTCTTCCGAAGAGCATGCCGTCACAGAGACCCTCCTCTACGGCGCCTGCCGTATAGAGATCGCAAAACTGTCTGAGGTATGTCGGGGCCGAGGCAAGGATCGTCATATCGGGGACTCTCTTCTTGACTTCCCCGATACCCCTGATCATTCTGTTGATCCCCTCGAAGGGGTGCTCGTTCGGCGGATATTTACCGGCATCGAAGGGGCGCGTGACATGGGTTGTTGCGTAGGGATTCCCCATCGTGAGATTGACCATGTCAAGTCCCAGGGCTCTGAGGTCCTTTACAAGTCTGACGGGCTCTTCGAGGTCCATCTCCATCGTACCGGGCCTCTGTCCGAAGCCTGCGTATTCCGGGTATCCGTCATAGATCCCGATTCTCGCTGTGACCATGAAGGAATCATCCTCCCAGCACTTTGCCGCCCTGATTGAGTTGAAGAGGAGCTTCATCCTGTTCTCGTAGCTTCCTCCGTATTCACCTTTCCTGTAGAATCCCGAGGCTACTTCCTGGAAAAGGTATCCGTGGCACTGTTTGATGTCGACGGCATCGAAGCCCGCTTTTCTTGCAAGCCTTGCGCCTTCTCCGAACTTCTCCTCCATGCTCCTGAGATAGTCGTCGGAGACGATGCATGAGTCATCGGCTGCTCTGAACTGCTCCAGCCACGGGTGTCTGTATGCAATAAGGGGGGCCGGCCTGTTCTCGGGGTTCGAATAACGCCCCGAGTGGTTTGCCTGGCAGATTAAAAACGGTGCGTAGCCGTTCTTCCTGAGTCCTGCCTCCTTTATTTCGTCCGTCATTCTTCTGAATGCATCAACATTATCAGGAGTGAGAAGAAGCTGCGTGAGAGAGCTTCTGCCTTCTTTCACGACGCTTATCGCCTCGAACCACATTATAGCGGCACCTCCCTCGGCAACTTTTCTGTAACGCCTCAGAGTGTAGTCGGATGGGCTGCCGTCAGGAAGGGAGTCCGCTCCCTCCATCGGAGCCGAGCCGAGTCTGTTGTTGAAGACGATGTTTCTCACCCTCAGGGGCGTGGAGAGGATCTCTGTATTTCCGGCAAAGGGAAGTGTAAAGCCGAGCTCGGCGCACTTTGCCTTTACATCATCCAGTGTCTTGTAGTGGAATTTCTCGTGTTCTGCCATTGCTTTTTCCTTTTTTTATCTTACGTTCTTGTTTTCCCTGTAGCCGCGCCATACATTCTCGAAGAAGTCGTTCTCTCCGGGAATCGGTCTGACCTTTCTCCAGTTGAATGTGCATTTCCCGTTCCGGTATGTCATCTCCTGGATGTAATCGTCCTTCTCCCCGTCGTCGAGCGTGAAGGTGAAGATGTCGGGTAGTTTCTCATCGGGCTTAGAGCCGCTTCTGTCTGTATAGAGAGCGCTTCCGCGGCTCTTTCCGCCACTCTCTATGTAGTTGATCATACTTTCGAGATAGCATTTCTGTGTTATGAGCATATCGCGGAGGCGGAAGACAGATTCGAGCTCGAAAGGGGAGGAGTACCTGACTCTTCTGTCGAACGATGAGAGGAGAGAATCGATTTCTTCCAGAAGTGATTTCATGTCTTCTCCATTGCGGATGGCACCTCCCGAGGCGCTCATCTTCTTCTCGAGATCTTCCATGATTGATCTGACATTACTCCTCTCTCCCTTTGTGGATTCTGCGATAGAAACAAGCGAGGAGAGGGCGCTGTCCAGTACTTTATTGAACTCCTCTTCTCTATGCGCATTCTCATCTTTGTTCTGTGAAATGTAGAGCGAAGCACGTGCAGAGCCCGCCTGACCGGCATTGAGTGCGGAGCCGCCCGGGCGGTAGATGCCGTGGCTTCCTGCCGCCTCTCCGACGACGAAGAAGCCCTTAATATTGCTCTCCCACCACATGTTGATATCGAGGCCGCCGTTGTTGTGCTGAGCGCACAGTGCTATCTCGAGGCTTTCCTTCTCGAGGGCGACGCCCCTGTCTCTGTAGAAGTCGATTGCGGGGCTGTTCATTATTCTCAGTCTCTCGATTGGCGTCTTTACAAGAGCTCCTGCAGAGGAAAGGTAATTGTATGCCTCCTTACCGAGAGAATCGAATGAGAAGTCACCTCCCGCCGCTTCCTTCGTGAAGTCCAGGAAGACCCGTCGTCCCTTCATCTCCTCGATGTAGACGAGAATGTCGATGATGGAGCTCCCGCCCTCTGCCTTCCTGACGTCGAAGGGCCACTGGTAGCCCTTGAGAAATACCGCATTCAGAAGAGAGGAGGGGGATGAGAAGAAGGAGGAGAGGAATTCCCTCTCTCCGCTTCCGTCGGCCTCTGTCGAGTAGAATCGCGGAAGAGACTGCATATATGTTCCCGAAACGTTCCATCTGGGATTGACGGATGCCAGACCGAACTGCCACTCCGTGAGGTTGCGTCCCCTGACTCCCGCTTCGAAAGCCAGTCCTGTCGAGCCGTGCTGACTTGCGGGATAGACGGAGGAGAAGTAGATACCGCTGGGGCCTCCTGTCGCCCAGACGACGTTCTCCGCCTCTATGGTGACATATTTTCCAGTCTCTCTCTCGAGTGCAATGACGCCGTATGTCCTCTCTCCGTCGGAAAGGATCTTTATTACCTCAAGCCTGTCTCTGAAGGGGACGGAAAGACTCTCCGCCTCCTTTTCAAGCGCCCGTGTCATCTCGCGAGATGTGTAGGGCCCGATGCTTGTCGCCCTCTCTCTCGGATCGTGGTCTGTCTTGTAGCCTACGTACTCGCCGTATCTGTTGACGGGGAAGGGAAGGCCGAGGAGGCAGAGGTGCATGAAGGACTCTATACTGAGCGCCGCCTCGCATAGTGCGATATCGCCGTCGACAGCCTTTCCGTTGAAGAGTGTCTCCGCCATGGCCCTGACGCTGTCGCTCCCGCTTCCGCTGAGGGTGAGCTTATAATATGTCTGTTTGTCGCTTCCTGTATTGCGGCTTGTTCCCGAGAGCCTGTCTTCGCTGATGAGGAGAATGTCGTCGACTCCGTTCTTCTTAAGCGAGACTGCGGCGTTGTAACCCGATGCTCCGGTACCGACTATTACGGTATTTACCTTTATCCTTTCGTTTTTCATTTTTTTCCCTAGAGTCTCTTTATATGGAAGCCGCCGTCGACATCGATGTGGTTTCCAGTCGTATAGAGGAATTTGTCGGAGACAAGCGCGCTCACGGCATTTGCAACATCTTCCGGCGTTCCCCAGCGTGCTATGGGAAAGAGTCCGTCCTTGATGAGGGCACTGTATTTCTCTTCGACTGCCGCTGTCATATCTGTCAGGATGACACCGGGTCTTACTTCGTTTACAATGATTCCCTCTCCCGCAAGCCTGTCTGCATAGAGCGTCGTCAGCATGCTGATTCCCGCCTTCGATACACAGTATTCGCCGCGCGATGTGCTCGACACCTCTGCCGAGCATGAGGAGATGTTGACGATACATCCTCTTCTTCCGTTGACCTTTTCCTGCTTCACCATCACCTTTGCAACTTCCTGCGTCATGAACATGTTGCTCTTCGTGTTGACAGTCATGACCCTGTCGTATGAGTCTTCGGTCATTTCGAGAAGGTCGGCCCTCACAAGCGGGGCAACTCCCGCATTGTTGACGAGAACATCGATTCTTCCGAATGCCTTCACGGCTTCGTCCACGATTCTCTTTCTGTCGTCACTCTTTGAAACGTCGGCCTTCACATAGAGAACCGGGGCGCCGAGGGCCTCTGTTTCCTTCACGGCCTTTTCGTTCTTTTCCCTGTCTCCTGTTGCGACCATCACGATATTGTATCCGTCGAGTGCGAGCTGCTTTGCCGTCGCAAGCCCTATGCCGCGCGATGAACCTGTTATGACTGCTGTCTTCTTCATTGTTCTATCTCCTTATTCTCAATGCTTTCCATCTCTATACCGTCCAGGAAGACTGCGTCTCCCCCGGCTGCATATACTCCGAAGAGGGAGCCTGTGAAGCACATGTCCATGCACCCCTCGGCAGAAAGAGCGTAGACTGTCGCCCTCGCTATCGGCATTCCTTCGACGTAGAAATAGTAGTATTCGTCGTCGGATCTGATCTCGAGGGAGATGGTATCCTTCATAGGAAGCGTTATTCTCTCGGTTTGAGCCTCATAGTCATGGATGTGTCTTATAAGTGCACAGGAGACCCCCTGTGACTCCTTTCTTACCTCCATTCTGTAATGGTAGTCGCTTGAGAGATAGACCGTTATTCCGGCGTCTCCGGTGAGAGACGCTGTCTCGATGGTGGCGCTCATCCTCTCCCTGAAGCCCCTCTGTCTGAAGAGCAGCATCGTAGGATGCCCCAGCGGGGTGTTGATATTCTCCTCACCGTGGAGTGTCAGCCTCTTTTCCTTCCTGTCGAGAAGGTAGCACTCATCTTTCGGCACCCTCACCTTGAGAGCGGGGTATTTCTCCATTTCCTCTGAAAAAGATACCGAGTAGTCGCTCTTCCTCTTCTCTTCGGGACCAACCGTGTATTCGAGTTCGACTTTCCCGCCATCTCCGATTACGGGCCATCCGTCCCTCCATTCTACAGGAGAGAGGAAGGTCTCCCGTCCGAGATGGTGCAGAAGGGGCCTAGGCTTTACACGTATTGCGAGAAATACGGCCCACCATCTTCCGCTTTCGTCCTCGATAAGATCCGCGTGTCCCGCAGCCTGTATGGGATGCCTCTTTCTTGCAACATGCGAGAGAATAGGGTTCGAGGGATTCTTTTCATACGGCCCGTATATATCCCTCGATCTCAGAATCACCTCGTGGTGGCCGTACTCCGTTCCTCCCTCTGCCTCCATCAGGTAGTACCATCCGTCCTTATAGTAGATGTGGGGGCCCTCCACAGAGGGTCCTCCGCACCCCGGGGTGAGGAGTCTCAACGGTTCGAGAAGCTCTCCCGTATCGGGATTGATGAAGGCGCCGACTATTCCCTTCACTCCTCCGCTCTTTCCGTTGGATGTGTAGAAGCATCTGCCGTCGGGGAGGAAGAGAAGGGAAGGATCTATACCGTCCTTTGTTATGAACGCAGGACTCGACCATTCACCGCTCTCTATATCATCGGTATGAATCACAAAATTGCCGAGTGTGTACTTGTTGGTTGTCACTATGTAGAAGCGTCCGTTTTCATTGACACGGATTGTGGCGGCATAGAGGCCTGAACTCGGCTTTGCTCTCTCGAGATTGAGGTCCTCTTCTCTTTTGAGCGCTCCTGAGAGATAATCCCAGTTCACGAGGTCTCTGCTTTTCCACACAGTGACGCCGGGAAAGTATTCGAAAGTAGAGTTTACAAGGTAGTACCAGCCGTTATGAAAAACGACTGACGGGTCGGGTGCGAAGCCCGGAATGACTGGATTCTTGAACATGACCCGATTATTGCATCCGGGGAAAGAAAAAACACCTGTAAAGTTTTTCTGTCAGAATTCTCAAATGCCCGCATTTCTTAATAAAGATACAGC
>CAVACS010000019.1:6218-22208 GCA_963587105.1 Anaerovoracaceae bacterium
TTATCTTTAATGAAATGTTGACATAAAAAACAAGAAATCTACTTTTTTTGATGTAAAAATCTGACACATCGAGTATTTATTTTGTCAATTTTTTCTCCTTTGAAGGTAATGCATACTACAAACCGAAAAAGGCGGTCAGCATGAAAAAGAAACAAAAACAGAACTACCAGGACGTGCCACTTACACTCAAGATGAAGAAGGACTGGTCGAAGTATAAAACCCTCTACTTCCTGTTCATCCCTGTTCTTCTCTATTATCTCATATTCCAGTACGGATCGATGTTCGGTCTTATCATCGCATTCGAGGATTACAAGCCGAGACTCGGTTTCTTCGGCTCTAAATTCGTCGGTCTCAAGCATTTCAAGAACTTTTTCAAGGACTATTACTTCCAGAGAACTCTTACGAATACGATAAGAATCGCAGTCACGAACCTGATTTTCACCTTCCCGTGCCCGATTCTCCTTGCAATCTTCATAAGCGAGCTCAGAAGCCGCAAGTACTCCAAGTTCGTCCAGACCGTGACGTACATCCCGCACTTCGTCTCCGTCGTCGTTGTGACCTCCATTCTCATGGATCTTACCTCGCGTGACGGTGCGGTGACGACGTTTCTTTCATATTTCGGCTTTGAAAAGGTGACAATGCTTAACGAACCGAAGTACTTCCTTCCTCTCTACATCGTCTCCAACATCTGGCAGAATGTGGGATGGAACTCCATCATATACCTCGCGGCTCTTCTCTCGATAGATGCACAGCTCTACGAGGCTGCAAAGATTGACGGGGCGGGAAAGCTCAGACAGCTGTGGTCGATTACGCTGCCCTCCCTCCTGCCGACAATCGTCATCATGCTTATCCTCCAGATAGGAAAGATGTTCAACGTCGGTTACGAGAAGATCATTCTCATGTATAACTCGCTTACATACGAGGTCGCCGATGTCATCAACACATATGTCTACCGTGAAGGTCTGTTGAATCTCAACTATTCATATGCAGCCGCCGTCGGTATGTTCAACTCCATCGTCTCGTTCATCCTTGTATGGAGCACGAACAAGCTCTCGAACAAGCTTACCGGCTCGGGACTCTGGTGATAGGAGGCTTAAAGATGAAAGTCAGATACACAACAGGCGAACAGGTTTTCCACGCATTCATCGTTCTTGTCACGATTCTGCTTGTCCTTGCGGTAATCATCCCGCTCATGAGCATCGTCTTCGCTTCATTCTCCGATCCCTTCGAGGTCATGAAGCATACGGGAATCTACTGGCATCCGGAGAAGTTCTCGCTCTACAGCTACAAGATGGTCTTCCAGGACAAGAGCATCCTCACAGGCTACATGAACACGCTCTTCGTCGTCATCGTCGGAACATCGCTCAATCTTGCGCTCTCGATAATTGCGGCCTATGTGCTTTCGCGTAAGGGCCCGAGGCTCATCAAGTTCTTCACTCTCATGATTGTCTTCACGATGTATTTCCAGGGCGGAACAATACCGACATACATCATCGTCGACAAGCTTCATCTTGTCGGCTCGAGATGGGCTCTGATTCTTCCGTCGGCTGTGAATACCTTCAACCTCATCGTCCTGAGGACGGCAATGGCGGCAGTTCCCGAGTCTCTTCCCGAGTCTGCGATGATCGACGGAGCGGGGCATGTGACGATCCTTACCAGGATAATGGTTCCTGTCACGAAGGCATCAATTGCCGTAATCCTGCTCTACTATGCGGTATCACACTGGAATTCATGGTTCCCGGCAATGATCTACCTCAGGAAGAAGAGCATGTATCCTCTCCAGCTCATTCTCCGCACCATCCTTGTCCAGGATGATACTGCAGCGATGAGTTCTGGATCCCTGGAGTCTCTTGCGCTCTCCTCCGACAGCGTGAAGTATGCAACGATAGTCGTTGCGACGGCCCCAATCCTTGCCGTCTATCCCTTCCTGCAGAAGTTCTTCGTCAAGGGCGTCATGGTCGGCGCAGTAAAGGGCTGAGTCATGCTTGTTCCCGGTATTGTCAGTGCAACGTTCAAGACGGAAAGCGTGGACTATGTCATCGAGAGGGCTCTCGAGAACGGCCTTGAGGCAGTTGAATGGAGCGAGAACCATCACATAAAGAAGGGTGATAGTGCAGCAGCGCGCCTTACTGCGGAGAAGACGGCTTCTGCAGGCCTCGAGATTGCAGGCTACGGCTCCTATTACCGCCTCGGCGAGAATATGGAGATACGCGAGAGCCTCGATACAGCCTCCTCTCTCGGAGCGAAAGAAGTGCGTATCTGGGCGGGATCGAAGCCGTCTTCATCCCTCTCTCTTGAGGAAAGGGAAGCGCTCATAGAAGAGCTGGAAGCTCAAGTCGAAACGGCTTCCCGGTACGGCATCACCCTCAATCTCGAGTGGCATAAGAACACGCTGACAGATACAAACGAATCGGCCCTCGATGTTCTGGGGAGAATCAGGAGTCCCTATCTCAGGACACTCTGGCAGCCGACACAGGCGCTCTCGTTCGAGGAGAGACGAAAGGGTCTTGATATGATAAAGAGCCGACTGTCGTACCTCCATGTCTATTACTGGGATGAAAGCGGGCGCCGTCCGCTCAGTGAAGGCGAGGATCACTGGAGAGAGTATTTCTCCCTTCTTGATGAGAATAAAAAGTATTATGCGCTTCTGGAGTTCGTCCGCTCTGACAGCAGTGAGCAGTTCAAGGCGGATGCCGAGGTCCTGAAAAAGCTTATAAGAGGAGATAATTGATTATGGCTGATATGCATATCGACTGTTTTGACATGATTAACCCGTTCGTCATCGCTTCCAGTCCCGCAACCCGCGGTGCTGACAATGTTATAAGAAGCTCATCCTGTCACCCCGGTGCCGTAACGATGCGCAACTTCGGCCACGGCATGGGCGGCGGCGGATTCTTCTATCCCGATTTCGAGAGCGTCAGAAAGGGCCTTCCCGCATTCCATTCTCATGCAGTCGGGTCTCAGTGTCCTGATAAAATCAGCTCACTCGACGAATACTGCGAGGAGGTGAGAAGGGCGAGAAAGGAGATGTATCCGGAGACAAAGCTCTGGGCATCGGTGGGCCACTATCATGATATAGAGAAGTATCCCGACTGGAAGGAAAGATGGACAAGGGAGGCAGAGGAGGTCGTCTCGGCAGGTGCCGACGCCGTTGAACTCCATTTCAACACCCCCGGGGTTGCAACGGCAGCTGACAGGATGTTCAACTACTATCAGCTTATCGAGACATGCACGAAGATGATCAAGGCTGCGGTAGGGTCGACTCCTGTCATGGTCAAGCTCGCTGTCGAAGACGTGGACTGTCTCACATCCATGAGACGTGCCGTCGCTGCGGGAGCCGATGCTGTGGGACCGACTGCAAGATGGAAGGCCTTCTACTTCGACCTTGACTGGAAGACGACTCAGACAAGACCGGGGGCAGGCTACGGCGGAACACAGGCGAACCCGATCGTCTGCTTCGAGATTGCCGACGCAAGAAAGCGCGGAATCGATATTCCGATGTACGCCGGCGGCGGTGTCTTCTCCTTCGACCAGGCATTGAGGTATATCATGGCAGGTTCCGAGATGGTGCAGCTGGGTGCTCTTGCATGTTCGGGCGGCATAAAAGAATGTGCGCGTCTCATGAAAGAATGCTCAGAGTGGATGGACAGAAACGGCTACAGGAGCGTCAGTGACCTCAAGGGTGCTGCTCTCGAGCTCTTCTCGATGAGCGAGGAGAAGGCTAAGAAGAGACAGAATGCACTCGGCGAGGCATACAGAACGACAGAAGTCGATCCTGAAAAGTGCATCGGCTGCGGAAGGTGCGAGGACGTATGCTGGTACAAGGGCATAAAGCTTGATGGAAGAAAGGCTCAGAAGACGGAGATGTGCATAGGCTGCGGCTACTGCTTCCAGGTCTGTCCCGTCAAGGCACTTCATGTCGATGCGCCGGAAATTCTCAGAAAAGGCTTCGAGGAGAATTGAATATGGCTGTCAAGGTTTTACTCTGCGGTATGGGAGGCTACGGCGAGAACTACGTCAAGGAATACCTTACGCGGGATGTAGAGGGCTCTGTTCTTGTTGCAATAGCCGATCCCTTTGCCTCTAAAAGCCCGCTCTATGAGGAAGTCGTCAGAAAGGGTATTCCTATCTATTCCTCTCCGGATGAGTTCTTCAGAAAGAACAGTGCTGATCTTACAGTCATCTCTTCTCCCATTCATACACACTATCCGTATATAATGACGGCATTGGATTCTTCCTCCTCCGTGCTGACGGAGAAGCCAGTCTGCTTCAGGGAGGAAGAGATCGATGAGATGGAGAAGAAGAACAGAGAGACCGGACTCTTCGTCGCCGTGGGCTATCAGCTCTGCTTTTCACGCGATGTACTTGCCCTCAAGAGGGATATCCTCTCCGGCCTCTACGGAAAGGCCGTAAGGTTCCGCACGATAAGACTGATGAGACGCAACGACATCTACTATTCGCGTTCCGCCTGGGCGGGAGCCGAGACATGTCACGGAGAGCCTGTCTATGATTCACCATTCACGAACGCATGTGCCCACCAGTATCAGAACATGGTCTTCCTCCTGGGAAGGAAAATGGACGAGAGTGCATCCACTCTCTCCGTTGACGGTGCACTCATAAGGGTGAGACCCGGCATCACGAACTGTGACACGGCTTCTCTTTCATTCACGACAGAAGATGGCGTCGAGCTCTACTACTATGCATCCCATGCCGTGGACGAGAAGAAGCTCGGGCCTCTGAGCACATACGTATTCGAAAACGGATATGTGGAGGAGACGGAGAAGGGCTTTACCGGATACCTCTCCGACGGCAGGGTCATCGACTACACCCTCCTTGATAAAGGCGAAAGAATGGAGAAGCTCTGGGAGTGTGTGAGATGCATAGAGGAGAAGAGAACTCCCGTATGCACACTTAAAACTGCACGGGAGCACACACATGCCGTCCTCATGGCACAGAAGAGGGGGGTGGTGGACCTCTCCTCATGTGCCGTCAGCAAGACGGATGATCTCCAGAGTACATACTACACGCTCCCGGGACTGGGAGAGGCACTCAAGAGTGCATATGACAACTGGTCGGTTGATTTGAAATCGATATATGAAAAATAGAAAAAGGAGAATGAAAAGATGAAAAAAGCATTCCTGTTTTGTTTAGCACTTCTCATGGTTGTTCTTCCTCTCTGCGCAAACGGTTCAGCAGAGAAGACAACAGATTCAAGTGCACCTGTCAAGCTCACATACTGGGCACCGATGAGTTCGAAGATCAAGAACGTCAACGACTTTTCCGAGCTTCCCTACTGGCAGGAGATCATGAAGAGAACCAATACAGATATCGAGTTCACGAACGTATCTTCGGAGAACAAGATCCTCGGCGAGCAGTTCTCGATTCTTCAGGTTTCCTCGACTCTTCCCGACATCGTGGAGTACAAGTGGGCTGAATATGTCGGCGGACCACAGGCTGCCATCGACGACGGCTTCATCATCCCGCTCAACGACATCTTCGAGAAGTACTGCCCGAATATCACAGCATTCCTCGAGGCTCATCCCGACATCGCAAAGGAATGTTCCACAGATGACGGCACATACTACTGCTTCCCGTTCGTCCGCGGCGAGAGCTACGAGAACAACTCCCTTCTCTTCAGCGAAGGACCCATCTACAGAATGGATATCCTTAAAAAGCTCGGCTTCGATTCCGCTCCCGAGACAGCTGACGAGCTCTATGCCGTTCTCAAGGCTGTCAAGGAATCCGGACTTGTCGATATTCCGATGTCGATCAGGGCAGAGCATCTCAGCAGATTCTTCTCACCCGCATTCGACAGCTGGGATACATGGTATGTCGAGGACGGCGTCGTCCATCACGGCTACCTTGAGGAGAACAGATATGAGTATCTTCAGTTCGTCCATAAGCTCTATGCAGAAGGCCTTCTCGACAACGACTATATGTCAGTCAACAAGAACGGCATGAACAGCATGTTCCTCTCGGGAAAGGTTGCTCTTGCCTACAACCCGGGCTCTCTTATCGCAACTGCAGTCACGACAATGGGTGATGATGTCGAGGTATGTTCCGCAAAGCCGCTCTCTCCCGTGAAGGGCAGAAACAGCAAGTTTGCAAAGATGAACTCCGTCTTCGATACAGGATCCTCTTCTGCCGCTGCAATCACGACAAGCTGCAAGAACATTGAAGCCGCTGCAAAGCTTCTCGACTATGCTTATGGCGAGGAAGGACATCTTCTTGCCAACTTCGGTATCGAGGGTGTCACATATACGATGGTCGACGGCTATCCGACATATACTGAGATGGTCCTGGAGAACAAGGATGATGTCATGGCAAAGTACATGAGATGTACAGTCAACGGTGCATTCGTCCAGGACAAGAGATACATCGAGCAGTACTACAGTGTCGAGGAGCAGGTTGAGGCTCTCAAGCTCTGGGCACAGACAGACTACGGTCAGTACAAGCTTCCTCCTGTAACTATTCCGAGTGAATATACATCAGACGTTGCTTCCATCATCAACAAGGTTACAACCTATGCCGACGAGATGGAGACAAAGTTCATCACAGGCGCTATCGAGCTCAACGAAAAGACATTCGCAGAGTATCAGGCACAGCTTAAGGCATTCGGACTGGAAGATGCTCTTGCTGTCTATCAGAAGGCTTACGAATCCTACATGGCGAAATAAGACGCCGTAATACTACAGGGCAGGACAGCCGGGGCTGTCCTGTCTCTATAAAAGAGGTTGGCAATGAATAATATGGAAAAACTCATCGGTCTTCTCGATACCGGCTATTCCGGGTTTGATGGATTGGGGAAGATTGACGGGGAAAAACTTATCGGATACTACAGAAACAGAAAGAAACCGGTCTATCTCTTCTCCATCGAGGACGCTGAAAAGCTTGATGACGAACATATCATCGAGGATGCAGAGAAGGTGATGGAGCACGATATCTTCGCCCACAAGTTCAACGGCCCCATCGACTGGATGTTCAATCCCACGACAGAAACGAGCAGAGACAACGAATGGAGCTGGTCGCTTTTCCGTACTATTTACTGGCAGCCTCTTGCACGGGCGTACGCTCTCACCGGAGACGAAAGATACACCCGCGAGTTCCTCTCCCAGATGCACTCTTTCCGTGAGGCATGGCCTGCCGACGAGTTCATCAAAGATACCACGTTCGTACCCAAGCAGCCTTTCCCGGGAACTGCATGGAGAACGATCGAGACGGGAATCAGAATATATACCACATGGCTTCCATGCTTCGAGATCTTCAGACATTCCACTATCTGGAGTGAGGATGACCTTGCATCCTTCCTCCTCGGAATAAGAGACCATGCACTCTTTTTGATGGGACACTATTCAAACCATGACCGCTCGTCTAACTGGCTGAGCATGGAGACGTCTGCACTTCTGCAGATTGCCGTCATGTTCCCCGAGTTCAAAGAGGCGGGAGAGTGGCTCAGAACAGCATACGGACGCGTCATGCATGAAGTCAGATACTGCTTCAGCGACAACGGCGTCCATATGGAGAAGACACCGATTTATCATCAGGTGGCATCGATTGCATTCTGCCAGGCCCTCGTCATGTGCCGCAACAACGGCCTCTATGTTCCGGACTACGCATGGGAGATAATACGGCGCAGCGCACTCTACATAGCGTCCCTCATAAAGCCCGACTGGTCGACTCCGATGATCGGAGATGCCGACAGAACCGACCTTACTTCAAGGAAGGCCGACACCTCGCTCTACGAAGGTATGAACCTTTCCTTCTTCCCCGAGGGGCTTAACGAACTGAGGGAGTATTTCAAGTGGATGTACTCGCTCTTCGGGGATGAGGAATTCCGTTTCTTCTATACACTCGGAAAGGAAGGGAAGGCCCCTCGGACGAAGGACTACAAGTACAGCGAAGAGGGCATATATGTAATGCGCTCCGGCTGGAGTGAAAAGAGCGATTACATGCTCACTCATTCCACACAGCTTGAAAGGGGAGAGAGGAGCACACACTCCCACAACGACAGCATGCACGCCGAAGTCACACTCAGGGGCGAAGATATTCTCGTCGACTCGGGGCGCTATATATACCGTTCGTCTGTCTGGAAGGACTGGAGATCATATTTTGTCTCTTCTCTTGCACACAACACCCTTTATGTGGACGACCATGAGATGGGCACAATTCCCGGCGTCGACAGAGTCAGGGGCGTCAGGGCCCTCTGCCATTTCTTCGGAGAAGAGGCGGGATGCCGTGTCATAGATCTCTCCCATAACGGATATGCGTACCTTCCCGACCCTGTCTTCCACAGAAGAAAGTTCATCCTTCTGCCCACTTCTTCAGTCGTCCTTGTAGACTGGGTCGACGGACCGGGAGAGGAGAGTCACGACTTCAGGCTGATGTACAACTTCAACACAAAGGATGTAACGCTCTCGGGCAGTCACATCGATTACATATCGCGTCACGGCATGGCCTTTACTGTCGATGTCGTATCAGAAACACCGTTTTCGTCCTCTCTCCTCTGCGGAAGCGAGGATCCGAAGGGCGGCTGGATCAGCTACGGCTATCCTGTGAAGGAGAAGGCGGGGCAGGTGACGTTCTCCTACGGCGGAAAGGCTCCGTTCTCGGCAGTGACGCTCATCAAGGGAAGAGACGACAGCACGTCAGTCACGATTCGGGACGGAAAGGTGAGAATAACATCCCCCGACGGCGTGAGGGAGATAAATCGCGAAGGAGTCAGAAAACTATGAGATTCGGTCTTTGTACAGACATAAGAAACGTGAAGATGGTGGCGGAGAGCGGCTTTGACTATATCGACGGCAAGCTCAATCAGATAGCAGCCTTCTCCGATGAGGAATTCTCATCGGTTCTTTCCCTTATGGAGACAACGCCTCTCAGGATGGAGAGGGCCTCTCTTCTCTATCCCAAGACAATGGCCCTCCTCGGAAGGGAGTATGACGAGAAGGCGATGATAAGATACCTTGAGAAGGCATTCGGGAGGATGAATGAGCTCTCCTGTCCTCTTGTGGTATTCGGCTCCGGAAAGAGCAGGATGCTCCCCGAGGGGATGAAGTGGAAGGACGGCTTTCTCGCCCTCGTGTCTGTGACGCAGCTTACGGCCGACATCGCAGCTGACTACGGAATCGATATTGCCATCGAGACGCTCAACAGAAGCGAGACGAACATGATCAACACCCTCACGGAGGGCGCCGCGCTCCAGGCTGTCGTCAACAGAAGGAACGTCGGTCTCCTTGCCGATGCCTACCATATGAGAAAAGAGGGCGAGGATATGAGGAGGATCATCTACTGCTCTCCTCTCATGCATACGCACATCGCACTCAAAGAGGGAAGGGCCTTTCCGAGAGAGGAGTGCGCAGAGGTTGAGGAGTTCTTTGATGCTCTGAAGGAAAGCGGCTATGACGGCACGATGAGCATCGAGGGAAAGAGTGAGAATGTAGAAGAGGACTCGGTCGCGTCATTGAAGGTCCTCAGAAATTACGACAGGAGATAATAATGGATAAGGTAAGAATAGGAATAATCGGCTTCGGCCATATGGGACAGCAGCATTCTGCCGCACTCAAGGCGGGAAAGGTTGAGAATGCAGTGCTGTCCGCAATTGCAGATATAGACCCGATGAAGATTGAGAAGGCTCAGGGTCTCTACGGCGGCAGCGTGAAGTATTATGACTCTGCAGAGGCCCTCATGGACTCTGGAGAGGTGGATGCAGTCATTCCGACATGTCCCCACTACTACCATCCGGTATATGGAGTATATGCACTCGAACACGGCCTCAACTACCTCTGCGAGAAGCCTGCCGGAGTTTATACGAACGCCGTGAAGAGGATGAACGAGGCTGCTGAGAAGTCGGGAAAGGTCTTCGGCGTCATGTTCAACCAGCGCACGAACCCCCTCTATCAGAAGGCGAAGGATATGGTCGGAAGCGGGGAGGTTGGAAGAATACTCCACTGCCACTGGCTCATATCATCATGGTTCCGTCCCCAGTCGTACTATGACAACTCCACATGGCGTGCAACCTGGAAGGGGGAGGGCGGAGGACTGTTGATGAACCAGAACCCTCACAACCTCGATCTCTGGCAGTGGATATGCGGTATGCCGAAGAGGGTCAAGGCCGAGGTATATTACGGGAAGTGGCGCAATATCGAGGTGGAGGATGACGTCTATGCACTCATGGAGTACGAGGACGGTCATATCGGGACATATGTCACGACGATAGCAGATGAGCCGGGCACCAACCGCCTTGAGATCTCCGGTACGAGGGGAAAGCTCGTCGTGGAGAACGACACCATCACCTTCTGGCGTACCCGTGAGGATACCGATGACTTCCAGAAGAGATTCAAGGGGGAGATCGGACACCCCGAGATCTGGAAGTGCGAGATTCCTGTCAAGGGAAGCTATACATCGCACTGCGGCATTATCAGGAACTTCTGTGATGCCGTTCAGAAGGGGACACCTCTTCTCGCTCCGGGAAGTGACGGCATAAAGAGCCTCGAGATAATCAATGCGATCTTCCTCTCTTCATGGAATGACGGTAAATGGATAGAATTACCAGTCGATGCTGATATGTACGAGAAAATGCTGAGAGAGAAGTGCGGGGGCTCATTCCCCGTCTGACAGGAAGAAGTGACAGGTATGGCGAAGAAGAGATTGAGTTTCAAGAAGAAGACGGTGACGAGATGGACGCTCTCCTATCTCCTTGCGACTCTCATTCCTCTTCTTCTCGTCCTCCTCGGAGCCTTGATCACGCTCTCGGTCAATATCTCCTCGGTCACCTATGCCAATTCGATAACGGCATCTCTTGTCCAGAACTCATTCTCGGGTTTCTTCTTGCGTGTGAACGAGCTGAAGGCCGAGATGATCGTCGACCCCGATTTCGATGAACTGAGATCGGCGAGGAACCTCGACGGAATCTCGAGCCTTGATCTCTATTATCATACGGCGGACATCAGACGGCTCGAGCAGACATCCTCCGTTGTGGAGAATCTCTTCGTTTTCAGTAGAGCCGGCAACTGGTATGTCTCGGACACGGACTGGGGAGAGCTTGATTCAATCGCATCCTCTTCTTCGCTGAAACTTACAGCAGAGGAAGCCGGGAGATATCTTGAAAAGGAAATCAATGATGTATACATCCATGACATTTCCGGCGGCAAGATCCTCGTCCTTGTTCCTATGACGTACACACGCACATCGAATCCAAATTCCCTCGCAGTCGGCGTCATCGTCTCGAAGACGAATCTCTTTTCCTCCTCTATTGATGACTATCATGACGTTGTGATCTACAGCGAAGGGAGGGACTGTGTCGTCTACAGCTATTCGGGAAAGTACGAAGAGGGCGAGAGCGACGATTTCTTCTCATCTCTTCCGCTTTCTTCGACGGGAAAGAACGGGAGCCTGATAGTCTCTGCCGGTGATACGATGGCCGAGAACCTGAAATGCATGGTAATCATGAACAGACGCACCTATTTCCGCTCTCTCTATCTCCTGATCATGATGATTGTTGCAGTTATTCTCATTGCAGCCTCATCGGGTGCGGTGCTTACGGTGAGAAATGTGCGCAGGGACTGGATTCTCTACGCCGAGGCCATGAAGGCGTCAGGTGTCGACCTCAACGACATTCCGCTCAATGCCACGGTCTATTCGCCGTTTGTTTCGTCGGTGAGCTTTCTGAAGGCCGAAACGGAGGAACTTTCGTCTGTTATCTCGGCACAGAAGACGAGTCTTGTGCAGAGTGCGCTGCAGAAGCTTGTGAACGGAGATTCAACAGTATCGAGGGAGGTTCTGTCGTCCCTGGGTGTGGTTCTTATATCCGATCTCTTTGCCGTTGCCATACTCAAGGGGGACGGAGATGCTCTCTCATCTCTCTTTCCTTCCTCCCTTGTTCTTCCTTTCCAGTCCGAGTACGGGGAGGCATTCATCATCAACCTCTCCTCTGACGACAGTAAGAGGGTGAATGCGGTGACAGGAGAGAAGGATAAGCTTTCTTCAGTCTCCCTCTTCTCCATCTCCGACGTGCACGAAGGAGCAGAGGGCGTCAGGGACAGCTACATCGAGGCCATAATCGTCAGCGAGTACCAGAAGGACCACGACATTCCTCTTCTCTCCTATTCCTCGCTCAGCGAGACTACAAGCCGTACTACCTTCCAGTACACCCTCGAGGAGAACATGATGCTCCAGAAGGCGATCAAGGACGGGGACGGTGAGAAGGCGAGGGGAGTCGTGGAGAAGGTGATAGAACGCAACAGGGCCAACGGAGTCTCTCCCGGGACGCTGAGATTCCTCCTCTTCTCCATAAGCGGTACGGTGATCCGTACCGTCAACGGCCTTGACGAAAGATACCGTGAGGTGGTGCCGAAGATAAACTTCCCGCCCATTCTGCAGTCGCATAATTTCCAGAAGTCACTCTCCGGTGTCGAGGAGATAATCGACTCTGCATGCTACAGTATAAGGGCGGTCCAGGAGACGATGGTCGACAGCACGGCAGAGACATACCTCATCTACAGGAAGGTGCTGGATTATGTAGCACAGAACTATTCGGATGCGATGATGAACGTCTCATCGGTGGCCGACCATTATGATATCTCGATAGCATACCTTTCAAGAATCTTCAAGAAATACAACGGAATCAACATTTCCGAATACATAACGGGATACAGACTCGACAGGGCCAAGGAGCTCCTGGGGGAGGGAAAGATGGTGGGAGAGGTCGTCGCATTCTGCGGCTTCGGCTCCCTCAGAACCTTCCTCAGAGTCTTCAAGAGCGTCGAGGGAATAACGCCCGGACAATACAGGTCTTCAGTGACAAAGGAGAGTTGAGATGCTGAAAACAGCAGTCATAGGATGCGGTGCAGTTTCGCGTAACCACGGAAAGGCGCTTGAGAACAACGAATACACTAAGCTTGTGTACTCTGTCGACATCGTCGGGGAAAGATCGCGTGCCTTCTCAAAGACTTACGGCGGTGAGCCCCTTACCGACTACCGCGACCTCTACGGAAAGGATATAGATGTGGTACATGTCATCACGCCCCACAACACCCATCCGCAGATAGTAATGGACCTTCTCGACCACGGCTTCAACGTCTTTTCGGAGAAGCCTCTTGCCATCACCGTCAACGAAGCGAAACAGATGATAAGAAAGAGCGAGGAGACGGGAAAGAGGCTCGGAGTCTGCTTCCAGAACAGACTCAACAAGGCCACATTGGAAGCAAAGGAGATAATAGAGAGCGGAAAATACGGCAGGATCCAGAGCGGCATGGCTCTCGTCACATGGTACCGTAACGGTAAGTACTACTCCGAGTCCCCCTGGCGCGGAAGATACGACGGTGAGGGGGGAGGCTGTATAATCAACCAGGCTATCCATACCCTCGATCTTGTCGACTATCTTACGGGAGGAGTGGAGAGCCTTTCGGGTTTTGACGCACACCTCAGAGATACGACGGACTACGAAGTCGAGGATTCCGCAATGGCACTCATGAAGCTCAAAAACGGGGCGGAGGTTGTCGCATTCTGCTCGAACTGCTATCTCGGAAGCAAGGTATGCGATGTCGAGCTGAGGCTCGAGAAGGCCGTGATGACTGTAAGGCAGTCCGGGCTCACGATAGTCGAAGAGGGCGGGAGGACGATCTATCACCCTGCGGAGGTCCTCACGGGAGAGAAGTCGGAGTGGGGAGTGAGCCACGGTCTTCTCATCAACGAGTTCTACCGTTCGCTTATAGATGGCACGCCGTTTGTTGCCGACTGTCATACCGCACTTGCAGCAGTGAGCATTGTCAATGCAATCCAGCACAGCAAGGGTAAATCAATAAAAATTGAAAGATAAGAATATACAGGAGTCTGATATGGTAACTATCAAAGTCAAGGAAGCAAAGGAAAAAATCACATCGATCTTCATGGCTGTAGGCGTCTTGCGCGATGAGGCGGCCCTCATTGCAGATATGGTCGTCGAAGCAGATCAGAGGGGCGTTCATTCCCACGGAATATTATGCACGGCACGATATGTCCGTCTCATAAGGGAAGGAAAGATGAGGCCGAACGCCGAGATAAAGGTCGTCAGAGATAACGGCACTGTCGCAGTATGGGACGGCAACCACTCCTCCGGGCAGATTCTCGGCTACAGGGCGATGGAAGAGGCAATGAAGAAGGCGAAGGAGCACGGTGTGGGTGTTGTGTGCGTCAAGGGCGCAAACCACTTCGGAGCTCTCGCATATTACTCCCAGATGGCACAGAAGGCGGGAATGATCGGTACGACAATCGGGACGGGAGACTCGACGATGGCGCCATGGGGCGGATGCGAGAAGGTCATCGGCAACAACCCCATAGCAGTTGCGGCTCCTGCACGTAATGAGGTTTCACCGGTTCTCGACATGGCGATGACAGTAGTTGCAAACGGAAAGCTTTCCAATATGAAGAGACAGGGAATCGAGGAGATTCCCTCCGGCTGGGCGCTCGACAGGGAAGGTGTCCCTACAACGAAGATGTCCGACTACTATACGGTTCCTCCGATGGCAGGTTACAAGGGATGGGGCATGGCTGTGATGATCGATATCCTCGCAGGCGTCCTCTTCGGCGGCGGAACAGGCGACAGGGCCAAGGATAACAGCGAGGGCCCATCACTCATGATGATCGCTTTCGATATCGATGCATTCAACGACAGGGAAAAGTACTACGAGGATGTCGATAAGAGAATCAGCGAGCTCAAGGCCTCGAAGAAGGCGAAGAACTCGAAGGGTATCCTGATGCCGGGTGAAATCGAGGACAATGCATTCTCGAGAAGCGAGGAGAGCGGACTTGTGGACGTTCTTCCTGAAAATCTCAAGATGGTCAACGATGTGGCACTCGAGCTCGGTGTGGAACCGATAGGCTCAGTGGCGGAGTGAAAGACCCGGAGAGTGAAGATGTAAGGAGGAGCGGGGGACCCCGCTCATCCCTCTTTCTCTCAAAAGAGAAGGAATCAGATGATCTCTGACTACGTTTGGAGATAAATGAAAATGACCGAAGAAGAGTAGAGCAGAGCTTCTTCCTTCCGGGACAGAAAGGGCTGTGTGAATTAAGAAAACTCTTTTTGAGTACCTTGCCGGAAGCAGTGTGCGATTGCAACAGGAAGTGGAGAAGGTGTGCGATGCACGCCTCCTGAATACAGCTTTCATGACGGCGCCTTCCGGATTTTCACGGAGGAAAGGGCATAAGTTCCTCCCCTTGAAAGGAACGATAGAGTATTGCCTGCCGTCTTTGACAATAATCCGCTGCAGGGGAACTCAGAAGCGTCCGTGTTACCGGAAAGGCCGCGCTCGTCGAGCCTTTCAGCGAGAGATATATCTCATATGCCCGATATAAGAAGGTTTTTTCTATCTACTTTGAAGAAACTTTACGACGAGGGTCATCCGAAGTACCTTTTATGCATTCATCCTGCGGTGATGGAGACGCTCTTCTCATCATTCGGGAAGAACGGCTCTGATGTGAGAGAGACGCTGTCTCTGATCTGAAATGGAAGGAGAACAATGAAGAAGAGAAAAGGGGTCAGGATCGTAATCATCACAGCATTTATTATCGTGGCCGATGCCGCACTTTTCCTGCTCTATGCCGGGGCCTACTACCATGCCCTGGATGATGTCGGGAACTACTATACCATCAAGGGCAGAGTAACGATCACCGAAACAGAGTGCGGCCTTCTTCTCGACGGGGAAGGAGATGAGAATGCACTGATCTTCTATCCGGGAGCCAGGGTCGAATACACGGCATATATTCCGCTTCTCTATGAGATAGCAGAAAAAGGCGTAGACGTTTTTCTCGTGAAGATGCCGTTCAATCTTGCCTTCTTCGGTATAAACAGGGCTGATGATATTATTTCCTCTTTCAATTACAGCCGCTTTTATATCTCCGGTCACTCCCTCGGCGGGGCGATGGCTGCATACTATGCTTCCGGCAAAGCGGATAAACTCGATGGAATCATATTCCTCGCGTCCTTCACAACGAAGGATCTGAAAGATACGGGAC
>CAVACS010000019.1:22218-24735 GCA_963587105.1 Anaerovoracaceae bacterium
TACGGGACTGAGGGTTCTTACTCTCTACGGCAGCGAAGACGGCGTCCTCTCCTTCGATAAGGTGGCCGAAGGACGGAAGATGCTTCCATCAGACTCGGAGGAAGTTGTGATAGAAGGTGCCAACCATGGCTTTTTCGGCCTCTACGGCGAACAGAAAGGGGACGGAAAGGCAACAATCAGTGCCGAAAAGCAGCGCTCTCTGACGGCAGAAGCTATCTCCTCATTTATACTCCGGGGAAGCGCATTGCACCAGGGGATACAGTATATATAAAGCATTATCCGGGAGAAAAAGAGATGATTGATACTTCACCAGTCAGCATGAAAGAGGTTTTCGATACAGCAGAGAGCGGCAGAATAGAAAGGCTTATCGAGATAATGGAAAATACGGCAACGAACTTCGATGCACACGACGAAGATGGCAGTGATGTCCTTTTCTATGCCTGCCGCGGAGGAAGTACAGAATGTGTACGCTACCTTGTCGAGCGGGGCGGCTTTTCTCCTCTCAGAAGCAACAGACGCGGCCTTACAGCCTATGATGAAGCGGCATTGAACGGAAGAAAGGAAACTCTCGAATACCTCTCCTCCGTTACCGGTTTCAGATACGAAGAAGGTTACCACAATCCCGTCCGGAGAGGCTTCTTCCCCGACCCGTCGGTAATACGTGTCGGCCTCGACTATTATATGGTGAACTCCACATTTCATTTCTTTCCGGCAATTCCCGTATCTCATTCGACGGATCTCGTTCACTGGAGGATAATTGGTTATGCCCTGACGAATCCCTCGTGGGCGGAGCTGGGTGACAAGGACGGCGGCCGCGGCTACTGGGCTCCCGATATATCGTACTCTGACGGCAGATTCTACATAACTGCAACTCTGCGCTCTAATGAAGGGGAGGGAGAGAAACGCATGCAGATGGTGACATCATCCACCCGGGCGGAGGGACCGTACGATAAGCCTTCGTGGATTCACGTGGACGGAATAGATCCTTCGATTTTTCATGACAGTGACGGCCGGAAATACATGCTTTTAAACAGAGGCGCAAGGATCTTCGAGCTTTCCGGGGACTGCAGGCGGAGAATATCGGAGCCGAAGCTTCTCTGGTACGGTGAATGCAAGAGAAATCCCGAGGGCCCGCATATATTGAAGAAGGACGGATGGTACTACCTCTTTCTTGCAGAAGGCGGAACGGGAAACGGGCACCGCACGACAGTTTCCAGGTCGAAGAGCCTGATGGGCGTCTATGAGCGCTCACCGTTCAATCCTCTCATAAGACAGACCGATGAAGATTGTGCTCTGCAGTGCTGCGGGCACGGCAAGGCTCTGTCGACACCGGACGGAAGGTGGTATATGGCCTATCTGACGCTGAGAAGATCTTCTGACGGCTTGGGCTTTACGGGGCGTGAGAGCGCTCTCGACGAGCTTGTGTGGACTCCTGACGGATGGCCCCTTCTCAACAGAGGGCGCGGTCCCGGATCGTTCTCGAAAATGCCTCCCGATACGAAAAGCAGAACATCTTTCAGCATTCAGAGGGTCCTTCCTTACTGGAAGGAGAGAGAGTGGATGACCCTCCGGACATCAGACGGCTCCATATTCGAGAAGAACGGCTCTCTTCATATCATCGGAAAGGGGTACGACCTCAACGAAAAGGAGTGTCACAGCATCATTCTCGAGAGACAGAAGGAGTTCAGATTCTCCTCCTCAGCCACGCTCGAAATCCCGCCTCTCTCAGAAGGCGACAGTCTCGGCATTGCATGCTACTACGACGAGAACTCGTTCATCGAGTTCGGAGTCACCTTGAAGGAGAATAAGTACGGCCTCATGCTGAAGGCATTCAGAGACGGGAGTTTCATCACCGATGAGTTTTCTCCTCTTCCCGACAATTCGTCCCCGGTTATGCTTTCTCTTTCCACTGACGGCAGCAGACGCACATTCTCCTCATCGGGCATCTCCTTCACCCTCGATGATACATCGTATCTTTCAAGCGAGGGGCTCAATAAAGGCAAGAGATTCACCGGTTCGACGGTCGGCCTCTACGTGAAGGGATCTATAGAAGGTGTATTCACAGACTGGAATATCAGATTTGACGGTGGCTCCTTTCATTAAATAACGAATAGCCGAATAGAGTAAAGGATGAGCTTCATATTGGTATTAACAATTTACTGAAATCAGTAATTTCACCAAAATGGTGAAACAGACAATAGATGTAAATTATAAATCCGGCATATCCTCACACCGGTGAGCCTTCATCATCGACTGTTATGCTGAATTATCGACCAAATCTTCAGATTTGATGATGGATAATGATCTGCTGGCAACAGTCATCGTATTTGTGCTGCCTTATAGTGCTTTTCCGGCTGTTCTTGCTCTTATATCCCCAGAGTTGAACACCGGGGTTTACGCCCTGTGATAAAAATAATCGGGTTTGTATTTTCGTCCCTCGTAGAGACTCGCTGATCTGCCCATACATTATGTAACTGGATTGATTTTTGAGTGTTTTACTGTTATATATTGTTTTAC